>JAVXKN010000149.1:0-3367 GCA_036647315.1 Oscillospiraceae bacterium
CATGTGGTGGGGGATGCCGCCCATCTCTTCCGGGGTGGGCTTGGCGGTGCCGATGTCCATGCGCTTATAAATCTGCATGGAGTCGGCGGAGACGATTTCGCCCCCGAATTGTCTTGCCAGCGCAACCCCCAACCCGGTCTTGCCGGAGGCGGTAGGCCCGCAGATTGCAATGACCACAGCCACGGGCTCACCTCCAAAGATTTAATACCCTTTATTATATAGGAGGGCGGGGCGATAGTCAAGATATGCACAAGGGAAAGCAGAAGGGCACGGCGCAGAATTGCGCCGTGCCCCTCGATGTTTATTCCAGCTCGAACTGGCCGTTGTAGAGGTTATAATATCTGCCCTTTTCCTGCAAAAGGGTGTCGTGGCTGCCTTTTTCCTCGATTTGACCGCCCTCGATGACCACGATGCAGTTGGAGTTGCGGACGGTGGAGAGCCGGTGGGCGATGACGAAGACCGTCCGATTTTCCATGAGGGCATCCATCCCCTTTTCGATGTGCCGCTCGGTGCGGGTGTCGATGGAGGAGGTGGCCTCGTCTAAAATCATCACAGGGGGGTCGGCAACGGCGGCGCGGGCGATGGCTAAGAGCTGCCGCTGACCTTGGGACAGATTCGCGCCGTCCCCGGTGACAGGGGTTTCGTAGCCCTGAGGGAGCCGGCGGATAAAGCTGTGGGCGTTGGCACTCATAGCCGCCGCGATGCACTCCTCGTCGGTGGCATCCAGTCGGCCGTAACGGATGTTGTCCATCACCGTGCCGGTGAACAGGTGGGTGTCCTGCAAAACGGCACCCAGTGACCGGCGGAGGGACTCTTTTTGAATGTCCCGCACGTCGATGCCGTCGTAGGTGATGGTGCCCTTTTCAATCTCATAGAAACGGTTGATTAAATTGGTGATGGTGGTTTTTCCCGCGCCGGTGGAGCCGACAAAGGCAATTTTCTCGCCGGGATTGGCGTAAACCGACACGTTTTTGAGAATCTGTTTTCCGGGGATATAGGAGAAGTCCACGTCCGTGAGCCGCACCCCGCCCTTGAGCTCGGTGAGGGTGCCGTCCGGCTTTTTCCACGCCCACAGCTGGGTGTGCCCGGTGGTGGCGGCTTCGGATAACAGGCCGTCTTTGTCCTTTTTCGCAGGGACCAGAATCACCTTGCCCTCGTCGGTTTCCGGCTTAGTGTCCATCACCTCGAAAATGCGCTCGGCACCCGCCAGAGCGGAGAGAATCACGTTGAGCTGCTGGGACATCTGGCTCATGGGCTGGGAGACTTGGCGGGAGTAGTTGAGGTATGTCACAAGGCCGCCCAAATCGAAGGACATGAGGACGGACAGGAGCCCCCCGAAGGCGGCGGTGAGGGCGAAGCCGATGTTAAACAGGTTTGCCACCACCGGCATAATGGCGGCGGAGTAGAAGTTGGCCTTGGTGGCGGCATCCCGATAGACGGTGTTCAGCCCGGCGAATTCCGCCTTGGCCTCCTCCTCGTGGGTGAAGGCCTTAACGACTTTCAGACCCTCAATCATCTCCTGAATGTTGCCGTTGACTTTGCCCAGTGCCGCCGCCTGCTGCTGATAATAAAGGCGGCTTTTGCCCCCGAATTTTTTGAAAATCAGCAGGGAGGCGGTGAGGGTGACGGCGGTGACGATGAACAGAATGGGGTTAATCACCAGCATCATCACGATGAGGCCCACGAACATGAGAACGCTGGACACCATGGACACCACGCTCTGGGACAGGGCCTCCTGAACGGTGTCCGCATCGTTGGAAAAGCGGCTCATCAGTTCCCCGTGGGAGTGGGCATCAAAAAAGGAGAGGGGCAGGTCTTGGAGTTTGTCGAAAAGGTCACGGCGGAGCCGATTGCCCCCCCGCATGGCCAGGGTGAGCATGATTTTCGACTGGGCGTAGGTGGCGCAGCAGCCGAAGAGGTAGACCCCCAATAAAACCAGCAGCCCGGTGAGCAGTCCTTTTACATCGGCAGCCCCTTGGTAGATAAAGTTGTTGATGATGGGCCGCATGAGGTAGGACCCCGCCAGATTGCTCACTACCGAGAGAATGAGGAGGAAAAAGACGCATAGTAGCGGCAGGGGGCCGCCCAGATAGGTGAGGAGCCGGCGGATGGTTTTGCCCGCGTTTTTGGGTTTTTGGTAGCCGCCACGGGGTGCGCCGGGGCCGTGACCGCCGCGGGGGCCGCGGTTTTGGGTATCAGCCATTGTCACTCACCCCTTCCTGCTGAGACTGGTAAATCTCCTTATAAATATCCGAGGTCTGCAAAAGTTCCTCATGGGTACCTTGGGCGGCGATGTGGTCGTCCTCCAGCACCACAATTTTGTCCGCAAACTGGACGGAGGAAATCCGCTGGGCGATGATAATCACCGTGGTGCCCTTGAGATTTTTGTGGAAGGACTGGCGAATTTTCCCCTCGGTGGCGGTGTCCACGGCGGAGGTGGAGTCGTCCAAAATTAAAATGGAGGGCTTTTTCAGCATGGCCCGGGCGATGCACAGCCGTTGTTTCTGTCCGCCGGAGACGTTGACGCCCCCTTGGTCTAAGCGGGTGTCGAAGCCGTCGGGCAGGTCTTTTATAAAGTCGTAGGCCTGGGCGTCCTTGGCGGCCTCAATCAGCTGTTCTTCCGTAGCATCGGGGTTCCCCCAGAGGAGGTTCTCCCGAATGGTGCCGGAAAAGAGGACGTTATTTTGGAGCACCATGCCGATGCGGCCCCGCAAATCGTCCAGCGGGTAGGACTTCACGTCTAAGCCGTCCACCAAAACGCTGCCGCCGGTGACATCGTAAAACCGGGGAATGAGATTCACCAGCGAGGATTTGCCCACGCCGGTGCCACCCACGATAGCCACAAATTGCCCCGGTTTAATGTCCAAACTCACATGGGCCAGCACGTCGTCCCCGGTGCCGGTGGCAAGATACTTGAAGGAGGCATCCCGAAATTCCACGCGGCCTGTGGGGGCGGGGAGGGTGACGGTGTGGTCGGGTGCGTCCTCAATGTCGGGCTCGGTTTCCAGCACCTCTAAAATGCGCTTCACGCAGGCGGAGGCGCGGGTAAGCTGCAAAAGGCTCATGGCTACCATCATGACGCTCATTAAAATCTGGGAAATATAGGTGATAAAGGAGGACAAATCCCCCACCTGCATGGTGCTCCCCATCACCATTTGTCCCCCGAACCAGAGGACCAAAAGGGTCGCCACATTCAGGGTAATCATCATGACGGGCTGCATGACAATCATGCGCCCCATGGCGTGAAGCCCTGCGCCGGTGAGCTCGTCGTTGGAGGTTTTGAACTTTTTCCGCTCGTGGTTTTCACGGACAAAGGCCTTGACTACCCGGATAGCCACCAGGTTTTCCTGCACGGTGCCGTTTACCG
>JAVXKN010000150.1:0-3333 GCA_036647315.1 Oscillospiraceae bacterium
GGTCCCCCTCCTCCCCTTTGGGGAGCTGCCCTTTGAGGAGCTGGTGACGGTTTACGCAGAGCAGGCACAGGCGCTGGATAGCGCGGGGGTAGACCTCTTTTTCGTGGAGACCATGACCCACATGGCTGAGGCGCGGGCGGCGGTGCTGGGCATCAAGTCCGTTTCGGATAAGCCGATTTTCGTCACCTTCTACTGCGACGACGACGGGGAGACCCCCTCGGGGTGCGACGTGTTGGCGGCACTGCTGGTGATGCAGGGCATGGGGGTTGCCGCTTTCGGTCTGGGCTGCTGCACCCCAGAAATCGCGCTGGAGCAGCTTACCCGCCTTGCCCCCTACACCAACGTCCCCCTCATCGCCAAACCCGCTGTGGGGGAAGAAACGCCCGCTGTGCTCGCCTCCTACGCCAAGGATCTGGCGGCTGTGGGTGTCCGCTACTTCGGCGGGTGCTGTGGCAGTGGGCCGGAACATATTTCCGCCTTAACTTCCGCCGTCAAATCGCTGAATTTAGCCCCCTTTGCCCCCATGGACCGTGACCCGGACGTGATTGGCGCGCCCTGCGAGAAAACCGCCCGATTCATCACCCCGGACGTGGACACCGGCGACACAATCACCTGTTCCCCCAACCTGTTGGAGGATATTTTAGCGGCGGAGGAAGCCCCTGCCGGCGCGGTGAAAATCGCCATCTGGGACGAGGACGATTTGCAGATGTTCGCGGAAAATCAGTACGCCATCGAGGACGCACTGTGCCTCACCACCGACGTGCCCGCCCTGTTGGAGGGTGCGTTGCGGGCCTATCAGGGCCGTGCGTTTTGGGACGGCACAGAGGAACTGCCCGACGAATTTCTGGCGGAAATGCATCAAAAATACGGCCTTGTCATTTTGTAACTCATGTAACACCCTCGAACCACAGCGGCAGAGCGGATTTTCTCCGTTCTGCCGTTTTTTTGGCACTTCTGACGGAAAATCGCCCGTTCTACCCTTGACGATAGGGGCAATATACTGTATGATAATTGTGCTTGATACGGAATTGTGCACCATATCTTGTGTATCGCCGGTTTCATAAACTTTTACGCTCCAAGGGGGAGCGTTTTGTGTGTTCTAAAGACGAGAGGAGAAGTTTGGCATGACAATTACAGAGATTCGCAAGCGGGATGGCAGGTTGGTGGCCTTCAATTTGGACAAAATCGCGGAGGCCATCACCAAGGCCTTCGCCGCCACCTACAAGCCCGGTCGGCAGGACACCGCCATGGAGCTTGCCAAGGAAGTGGACTCCATTTTGGAGCTGGAGGGGGCGGAAACCCCCGACGTGGAGCACGTTCAGGATTTGGTGGAGCGGGTGCTGATGGACAACGGCTACATCCAGACCGCCAAGGCCTACATCCTCTACCGCGACCAGCGCAGCCGCTCCCGGCAGATGAACACCCGGCTTATGAAGGTCTACGAGGACATCACCTTCTCCGATGCCGCCGACAGCGACATTAAGCGGGAAAACGCCAACATCGACGGCGACACCGCCATGGGTTCCATGCTGAAATTCGGCTCCGAGGGTGCCAAGCAGTTTTACGATATGTTTGTCTTAAACCCCGACCACGCCAAGGCACACCGTGAGGGGGACATCCACATCCACGACTTGGACTTTCTCACCCTCACCACCACCTGCTGCCAGATTGATATTGTGGAGCTGTTCAAGGGCGGGTTCTCCACCGGCCACGGCACCCTGCGTGAGCCCAACGACATCGCCTCCTACTCCGCCCTCTGCTGCATCGCCATTCAGTCCAACCAAAACGACCAGCACGGCGGTCAGTCCATCGTGAACTTCGACTACGGCATGGCCGTGGGTGTCCGCAAGACCTTCGTGCGGCTCTACCGCCAGAATCTGGCCCGTGCCCTCATGCTCTTAGCCGGCGTAGAGGACCCGGAAACCGAGGTCAAAGACCTGATTGCCGCCATCAAAGAGGACACCGATTTGCAGCCCACCCTAGAGGATTGCGGCGCGTATTTTGCCGCCGAGCTGCCGATTTTAACCGCCCATTTTGGGGACGCGTCCGTCATGGAAAAGGCCCAGGAATTTGCCCACTACCGCGCCGTCAAGGAGACCGACCGCGCCACCTTCCAAGCCATGGAGGCACTGATTCACAACCTGAACACCATGCACTCCCGCGCCGGTGCCCAGACCCCCTTCTCCTCCATCAACTACGGCATGGATACCTCCCCCGAGGGCCGCATGGTGATGAAGAGCATCCTGTTAGCCACTGAGGACGGCTTAGGCGGCGGCGAAACCCCCATCTTCCCCATCCAAATTTTCCGGGTCAAGGAGGGTGTCAGCTACAACCCCGGCGACCCCAACTACGACCTGTTCCAGCTGGCCATCCGCTGCAGTGCCAAGCGGCTGTTCCCCAACTTCTCCTTCCTAGATGCCCCCTTCAACGCCCAGTATTACAAAGAGGGCCACCCGGAGACCGAAATCGCCTACATGGGCTGCCGCACCCGGGTCATCGGCAACGCCTACGACCCCAGCCGTGAAATCTGCAACGGCCGCGGCAACCTGTCCTTCACCACCGTGAACCTCCCCCGCCTTGCCATCAAGGCCAAGGGCGACGTGAACGAATTTTTCGAGAGTTTGGACGCCCGACTGGATATGTGCGTGGCCCAGCTTTTGGAGCGGTTTGAAATTCAGTGCCGCAAAAAAGTCCGCAATTACCCCTTCCTCATGGGTCAGGGCGTGTGGCTGGACTCCCTCAATTTAGGCCCCGACGACGAAGTCCGTGAGGTCTTAAAGCACGGCACCCTGTCCGTGGGCTTCATCGGTCTGGCGGAAACCCTGAAAAGTCTCACCGGCCAGCATCACGGCGAGAGCGAAAAATCCCAGCGTCTGGGCCTTGAAATCATCAGCCACATGAGAGCCCGCATGGACGCGGAAATGAAGAAAACCCACCTGAATTTCTCCCTCCTTGCCACCCCCGCCGAGGGGCTTTCCGGCAGGTTTGTGAGGCTGGACAAGGCGCGGTACGGCGAAATTCCCGGCGTTACCGACCGTGAATATTACACCAACTCGTTCCACATCCCCGTCTATTACCCCATCTCCGCCTACGATAAAATCCGCCTAGAGGCCCCCTACCACGCCCTCACAAACGCCGGCCACATCAGCTATATCGAGATGGACGGCGACCCCACCGAGAACCTCCCCGCCTTTGAAAAAGTCATCCGCTGCATGAAGGAATCCGGCATCGGGTACGGCAGCGTCAACCACCCGGTGGACCGGGACCCGGTCTGCGGTTTCTCCGGCATCATCGGCGACCAGTGCCCCGGCTGTGGCCGCACCGAGGCGGACG
>JAVXKN010000151.1:0-3301 GCA_036647315.1 Oscillospiraceae bacterium
AATGGGTGTCTTTTCTTTTTGGTTGCGGGAGTTGGATTTGAACCAACGACCTTCGGGTTATGAGCCCGACGAGCTTCCAGCTGCTCCATCCCGCGATATTGTTGCACATTTTTTAGGTGGTGCCGGAGACCGGGGTCGAACCGGCACGGGAGATGAGTCCCACGGGATTTTAAGTCCCGGGCGTCTGCCTATTCCGCCACTCCGGCACATGGTGTCTCGGCCGCGCTTGTTTTGAGTGCTTTGATATAATACCATAGCACAGCCCCAATGTCAAGGGGCGTGGCCCCTTTGGAGAAAAAAACAATTCTCCTCAATGCGACACATTTTATACCCCCCTTTGGCATACACTGTATTGCGGCGGTTTTCCCGCCGGAACCAGCCATGCAAAGGAGCGATTTTACATGAACGGCACAGACCCCGCCACCACCCCCGATGGGGGTCGCAAAGGTGACGTAGACGACCTGATTTTCGGCAAAGCTACCCCCGACTCCGTCAGCACCCGCTAAACTGCCCGGGACCGGCCCAAAACCGTCCCCCGGGCGGTTTTTCTTTACATTTACCGCCGTTTCGTATATAATACGAAGGCGATTTACGAGAAATGAGTGAAGAAAAATGTTAGCCTTTGACGAATATAAAGTGAAACTGAATAATCTCCGCCCCGCCCTTGCGGAGCTGGCAGATGCCTTGGACTTAACCGCCGCCCGCCGCTCTTTGGAGCTTTTGGAGGCGGAGAGTGCCGCTGACGGTTTTTGGGACAACCTTGAAAAGGCCCAAAAAGTCCAGCAGCAGCTCAAGCAGACCGCCGCCAAGGTGGACGGTCAGGCCCGCCGTGAGGGGGAACTGGAGGACCTTTTGGTGCTCTGCGAAATGGGCAACGAGGAGGAGGATGCCTCCCTGATTCCCGAATTGGAGACAGGCTTTGCCAAGCTTCAGGAGGAGATGGGGGACGCGCGGCTGTCCACCCTCCTCACCGGCGAATACGACAACGCCACCGCCATCCTCAACTTCCACGCCGGTGCCGGCGGCACCGAGGCCCAGGACTGGACCCAGATGCTCCTGCGGATGTACACCCGCTGGGCGGAGCGTCACGGCTACACCGCCAAGCTCCTAGACTACCTTGACGGCGACGAGGCGGGCACCAAGTCCGCCACCCTAGCCATTGAGGGGGAAAACGTCTACGGGTTCCTAAAGGGCGAAAACGGGGTCCACCGACTGGTGCGCATCTCCCCCTTCGACTCCAACGCCCGCCGCCAGACCTCCTTTGCCGCCATTGAGGTCATGCCGGAAATTTCCGACAGCGTGGAGGTGGAAATCCGCCCGGAGGACATTGAAATGCAGGTCTACCGCTCCTCCGGTGCCGGCGGTCAGCACATCAACAAGACCTCCTCCGCCGTCCGCCTCATCCACAACCCCACCGGCGTGGTGGTCTGCTGCCAGACCGAGCGCAGCCAGTTCCAAAACCGGGACACCTGTATGCGGATGCTCCGCTCCAAGCTGGTCCAGCTCAAAGAGGAGGCCCACGCGGAAAAAATTTCCGACATTAAGGGCGTCCAAATGAAAATCGAGTGGGGCAGCCAAATTCGCTCCTATGTGTTCATGCCCTACCAGATGGTGAAAGACAACCGCACCGGCTATGAGACCAGCAACATCGGCAGCGTCATGGACGGCGACCTGGACGGCTTTATCAACGCCTACCTCACCGCCGGTGCCACCGGCAACTGGGCCACAAAATAGTTCAAAAAAACCGCAAAAAAGCCCCTGTTATGATTTCGTTTACACGAAGTCACAACAGGGGCTTTCTGTCTAGCTTGGATTAGACCAATTCCAGAATGGACATTTCAGCAGCGTCGCCACGGCGGGGGCCGGTGCGGACGATGCGGGTGTAACCACCCTCGCGGCTCATATACTTGGGTGCAAGCTCGTTAAAGAGCTTATGGGCCACGTCTTCCTTGGTGATGAAAGCCAGGGCATGGCGATAGGAGGCCATGTCACCCTTCTTTGCCAGAGTAATCATCTTCTCGGCCAGGGGGGCAACCTCCTGAGCACGGGTGAAGGTGGTCTTAATGGTGCCGTTTTCCAGCAGATAGGTGGTCATTGCACGGAGCATTGCCATGCGCTGGTCCGTTGTTCTGCCGAGTTTTCGTGTTCCGAACATTCTTTTCAACTCCTTCGGTTGGGTTTCTCTGAATGGCCCGGGGCCATCCCTATTTAGTTTTCGTCAGTTGCCAGAGCCAGACCCATCATGGACAGCTTGTTGATGACTTCCTCAAGGGACTTGCGGCCCAGGTTGCGTACCTTCATCATTTCGTCTTCCGTTTTGGAAATCAAATCTTCGACGGTGTTGATGTTGGCGCGCTTGAGGCAGTTAAAGCTGCGGACGGACAGGTCCAGTTCCTCGATGGTGAGCTCCAGCACCTTGTCCCGCTGTGCCTCCGCCTTCTCCACCACCGTGGACTTGGAGCCCATGGTCTCAGAGAGGTCGGTGAACAGCAGGAAATGGTCGCAGAGAATCCGCGCGCCTAAGCTCACAGCGTCCCGTGCGGAGATGGTGCCGTTGGTCCACACCTCAAGGGTCAGCTTGTCAAAGTCGGTGAGGTCGCCCACCCGGGTGTTTTCCACGGTGTAATTCACCTTACGCACAGGCGTATAGATGGAGTCCACAGGAATCACCCCGATGACGGTCTGAGCGGTCTTGTTCCGAATAGAGGGCACATACCCTCTGCCGTGGGACAAGGTGAGCTCCATGTTGAGGGAGGCGTCAGGGCCAAGCGTTGCAATGTGGAAGTCGGGGTTGAGAATCTCAACCTCGCCGTCCGCCTTGATGTCGCCGGCAGTGACTTCGCCCTCGCCATTTTGCTCAATGTAAACGGTCTTGATGCCCTCGCTGTGCAGCTTGGCAATAATCCCCTTTACGTTGAGGACGATTTCAGTCACGTCCTCTTTCACACCGGGAATGGTGGAAAACTCGTGCTGAACGCCGGCAATCTTAATGGATGTGACGGCAGTTCCGGGCAGAGAGGACAGCAAAATGCGGCGCAGGGAGTTTCCCAGAGTAGTGCCATAACCGCGCTCCAGGGGCTCTACCACATACTTGCCGTAGGACTCATCTCCGGGGTTTTCAATACATTCGATGCGAGGCTTTTCGATTTCTACCATATCGTGTTACCCTCCTTTTGCGGCGGCGGTTGATGCCCGCCATATTACGATCATAATAGTGCGAGGGGGGAGCTGCCTTACTTGGAGTACAGCTCGACGATGAGGTGTTCTGCGATAGGCAGGTCAATGTCCTCACGCTGGGGCA
>JAVXKN010000152.1:0-3206 GCA_036647315.1 Oscillospiraceae bacterium
CCTCCCGTTGCTGAAGATCGGAGGGTCGCCACGGACAGTCCACATGGTGCAGGGCAATCAGTTTTTTCTGGGCGTTTGTGCCTGCCCCCATGCGGGCGGTGCTACCCATAAGAACACGCACCTGTCCGTTCCAAACCTTGGCGAACAGCTCCTTTTTTTGCAGTTCGGTTTTGGCGTCGTGGATGAATGCCACCTCTTTTTCCGGAATACCCAGTGCAAGCAGTTTTTGTTTCATGTCCTCGTAGACATTGAAATTACCATCGTAGTGAGGCGTGGAGAGGTCGCAAAACACCATCTGGGTGGAGCGTTTGTCTGCCGTGCGCTGCCAGATTTCAAACACATTTTCAGCGCACTTGCTGGCTTTGCTGTTGGGGTCATCGGGCAGCATGGGGTTTATCAGCCGCTGGTCCAGCGCTAATTTTCTGCCATCGTTGGTGATGAGGAGCATATTGTCCACGCTGCTATCCACCTCACGGTTGCGCACTTTTTCTGCGCGCTCTGCCAGTGCCGCCACCATTTCCTTTTGGTACTGGGAGGGTTTTAAGGCAATGTTGTGGTAATTTGCCTTGGGCACGGGCAGGTTTAGCATATCCGCCGTCTGAATGTCTGCCACGTTTTTGAAGGTGGACATCAGCTCCGGCAGATTATAAAACTTGGCAAACCTTGTCTTGGCACGGTAGCCGGTGCCCTCGGGACTAAGCTCAATGGCGGTGACAGTTTCGCCGTAGTTTGATGCCCAAGCGTCAAAGTGTTGGTGCTCCTGCTCTTTCAGGGTGTTCATCTGCAAGTATCGCTGGATGGTGTACAGCTCCACCATGCTGTTGGAGATAGGCGTACCGGTGGCAAAGATAATGCCGCGACCTCCGCCACCGGGGCTCCCGGCGGTGATTTCATCGAGGTAACGGCATTTCATGAATAAATCGGAGCTTTTCTGCGCCTCGGTCTGGGCGACACCGCCCACGTTACGCATTTTTGTGTATAGAAAGAGGTTCTTAAAATTTTGGCTCTCGTCCACAAACAGCCGGTCAACACCCAATTCCTCAAAGGTAACTACATCGTCCTTGCGGCTCTGGTCATTGAGCTTGTCCAGCTTCAGCTCCAATCCCTTGCGGGTTTTTTCCATCTGCTTGATGGTGAAATTCTCGGCTTTGTCCCGCTTTGCCTCGTCAATGCCCATGATGACTTCATCAATCTGCTGGCTGAGAATGTCTGTTTGCCGCGCTACACTCACAGGGATTTTTTCAAACTGGGAGTGCCCAATGATGATGGCGTCATACTCGCCGGTGGCAATGCGCCCACAGAAACGCTTGCGGTTTTTGGCTTCAAAATCCTTTTTGGTGGCGACTAAGATGTTGGCAGAGGGGTAGAGCTGTAAAAAATCGCTTGCCCATTGCTCGGTCAGGTGGTTGGGGACGGCGAACAGGGACTTTTGGCACAGCCCAAGCCGTTTGCTTTCCATGGCGGATGCAACCATCTCGAAGGTCTTGCCGGCACCAACACAGTGCGCCAGCAGGGTGTTCCCGCCATACAAAACGTGGGCGATGGCATTGACCTGATGGGGGCGCAGGGCGATTTCCGGGCTCATGCCGGAGAAGGTGATGTGACTGCCGTCATACTCACGAGGGCGGTTAGAATTGAACAGGATGTTGTACTCCTTGCACAGCACCTCCCGTCGCTGCGGGTCTTTCCAAATCCAATCGGTAAACTGCGCCTTTAATAGCTCCTGCTTGCTCTGGGCGATGGCAGTTTCCTTTTTGTTTAAGATTGCCTGCCGGTGCCCATCCGCGTCATACTGATAGTCAAAAACGCGGACATCCTTCAAGTTAAGACTGCTTTCGATGATTTCGTAGGCATTTAATCGCTTTGTGCCGTAGGTGTTGACAGCTTTCACGTTGGTGTTGTCCTTGCTTTTACCTTCAATGCGCCACTCGCCGGTGAGCTTGGAATAGTGGATTTTGATGCTCCACTGGGCGTAGCGGGGAGTGTCCAGCGTTTCAAAGACAAACTGGCGGATCACATCGGTGGAGAGCCAGGTTGCACCCAGCCGCACGGCGATTTCGCTGGCGGTGAGGTCAATGGGTTGCACCCGCGTGAGGGCTTCTACGTTGACAGAAAATCGCGGGTCAGTTTTCGCTTTTTCCGTAACAAACGCCAGCTTTTGTCGCACGTTGCCGGAGAGGTATTCATCGGCGGGCAAATACTTTTCCTGCCCATCGCCATCTTCGGTGTGTTGTGGATTGATAAAAATAACGCCTGTGAGGTCGGCAAACAATTCCGCCTCAGTCTTGCCGGTGAGCTGCTCCATGTACGCCATATCCACCTGCGCCTTTTCTCCAATGGAGACGGCGAGGGCTTCGCTGGCGGTGTCTACCTTCTCAGCGGGCTTGTGGCAGCGGATGGTGCGCCGCGTAAAGAGGTCAGCCTTCCGCTCTAGGTTGCCGTCCTCGTCCACTACCTCCAGCGAACACAGGAGGAAATAGGAGCTGTCCTCCGAAAACGCCATGTTGTTGCCACGGGAACTAATCAGTCCATATTCGGCGGTGAAACTGTCGTACAGGGTGTTGAGTTTTTGTTGCTGTGCCTTGATTTCTTCCTCGGGATAGTCCTCCAACTGGTAGGCAATCAGGGAGCGGACGCAGTCCCGCAGGCGGATTTGCCCACGGATGCGGTTCTCGGCGGTCTTGGAGACGTCCACCGGGTTCATGCGGGAGTTTTCTCGGTAATAGAGCCTGCCTTCCACCTCAGTGTAGGAGAAGTTGCGCACATCGGGGTCGGCGGGGATAGATTGGTCCTCAGCGCCTAAATCCTCGTCATGGTCATAATCCGCTATCTCCGCATGGATGTTTTGGATGGCGTTTTGTAGCAGACTGTCCAGACTCTGCCCCTCATAAGGGGCGCAGGTGGGCTGTGGACCGAAGGGGCCGGACACCAGCTTCATTTCGCCTAAAACCATATCGGGGTGGTCGATAAAATAGCTGTTCATTTGGATGCCGTTGTCATCCGTGGCAAGATGTACCCATTTCGGTTCAATGTCCACCATGCGGTCGCGCTTCTGCAAAAACAGAATGTCCGAAACCACCTCTGTGCCTGCCGCTGCTTTGAAGGCGGTATTGGGTAGGCGGATGGCACCCAGCAGTTCCGCCCGCTGTGCAATATATTTGCGGGTGTTGGAGGTTTTCTTGTCCATGGTGAAGCTGGAGGTGACA
>JAVXKN010000153.1:0-3198 GCA_036647315.1 Oscillospiraceae bacterium
TCCTCCTCGTCACTTTTTGTAATTCGTGGATGATTTGAGACCCCTGCACAGGGGCGGGACTTTGGGGTTCCTCTTTTTTTGCCGCCGCCTTTTTGGGCGGCTCTTTTTTCACTGCAACTTCTGCAGAATTTGGCTCACCAGCTGTTCCATCAGCTCCGGCGACCAGACTGATTGCTCGTTCCGTAGGGCTTCTCCTCCTTTCAGGTCAGATTTTTCACGGACGCCCCATGCCACACGCTTGATATTGTGGAGATCCAGCGGCCCGATGTTGTTGGAACTGGAACTGCCCCCCACCGCGCCACAGCCCAGCGTGAGGGCGGGGAACAGGTTGGTGGTGGCACCGATGCCCCCTAGGGCGGCGGGGGTATTCACCAGCACCCGGGATGCCGGGACGTGGAGGGCAAGGCGGCGCACCACGTCCAAATCCTCTGCGTGGATGCAAAAGGTGTGCCCCGCACCCTCGTAGTCCAGAATTTCCGCCGACCGGCGAAAGACGGCACGTTCATCTTCCTCCACATAATAGGCCAATATGAGACCCAACTTTTCGTTGGAAAAGGGGTGCCCGTCCCCCACGCCGTTCTCCCGCGCCACCAGCACCCGGACGGTCTGGGGGATGCCCACAAGGCCGGCGAGAGCCGCCACCTCTTGGACGCTCCTGCCCACGATGGCGGGGTTCATGGTGCCGTTACCCCGGAGAATGAAGCGGGAGAGTTTTTCCTTTTCCGCCGCATTTAAGAGATAGGCGTTTTGCCGTTGCAGTTCGGCAGTAACCAGTGGCTCTATGGCTTTTTCCACAATGATGGACTGTTCCGAGGCACAGATGGTGCCGTTATCGAAGGTTTTGGAGTCCAAAATCCGGCTGACGGCCCGGGGCACGTCGGCGGACTTGTGGATATAGGCGGGGCCGTTGCCCGCCCCAACGCCGATGGCGGGGGTGCCGGAGGAGTAGGCGGCTTTCACCATGGCCCCGCCGCCGGTGGCGAGAATCAGGCGGGTAAAGGGGTGGCGCATGAGGGCCTGGGTGGCCTCTAGGGTGGGCATGGTGATGCAGGAGATGCTCCCCGCCGGTGCCCCCGCTTTTTGGGCGGCAGTCGCCAAAAGTTCCGCCGTTTTGCGGATGCAGTTCACCGCCCCGGGGTGGGGGGAAAACACGATGGGGTTTCCCGATTTAAGGGCGATGAGGCTCTTGTAAATCACCGTGGAGGTGGGGTTGGTGGAGGGCACCAATGCGGCAATCACCCCCACAGGCACCCCGATATCCATGGTCCGCCGCTCCTTGTTTTCCGACAGAACGCCGATGCATTTGAGGTCTGCGATGGCGTTGTAGACCGTGACGGCGGCGAATTGGTTTTTGAGGGTCTTGTCGGAGGCCACCCCGAAGCCGGTTTCACTGCACGCCAGCTGGGCAAGTTCCGCGGCGTGAGCGGCGGCGGTCTCCGACAGGGCCTTGCAGATGGTGTCCAGTGCCGACTGGTCGAAGGTAGCCAGTATATTTTGGGCCTTTTTGGCCTCTAGGAGGAGGTTTCTCACCTCCTGAATGGAGTGTAGGTCTTTATCCATTTAAGGCTCCTTTGGGCGACTTGCCACTTCGATAACGGCGTTTGCAAAGGCGGAGCACGCCGCCTGACAGGCGGACTGGGTGCCGGTCAGCAGGCCCCCTGCAAAGTTCGTCTCGCTGGGGGGTTCAAAGAACGCCACCAGCGTCACCCCTGCGGCTTTCAGGGCGGCATCTAAGCCGTAAATGGCCTCCAAAGGCGGGGCGATGAGGTAGGCCAAGGGGGAACCCTCCGGTACACCGGCGGTTTTAGAGAGGTAAGTCCCGGTGCGGGAGACCGTGTGGGCAAAGTAGGGGACGGTGTCGTCACTGTTGGCACTGCGGAACGCATCCTCCCCCTCGATAAAGGCGGCGGCGGCTTTCAGACCGCTCTGGACTTCGTCCGGGTTGGGGCCCGCCAAAATGCCGATGACTTCGCCTGCGTATTTGGTACTGGCATTGCCGGCACCGGCGTAGAGACTGCGTCCGTAGACGATTTCCACGGCGGCGGCTTTGGTGGCCTCGTCTAAGCCGCAGTAGGTCACGTCGTCGCAGTCGCCGGTGATGATGCCGATGGAGCGAAAGCCGCTGGGAAGCGCCAGCTTTTCCGCCAGAGAGTCGGAGACGTTGGCGATGAGGCGGGTGGCTAAAACGTGGGCGGGGAGTAAATCACCAATCATTTTTTTACACCTTCAAATCAAGGCCCGAGGCCTTTTGTTCCAAAATTTTGTGGATGAGTTCCGCGATGTGCGCCCCCGCCTCCACCGCCGTGGTGCCGTCCTTGTGGATGTTGGACACCACCGTGCGCTTCGATTCCGCAATGCCGATTTTCGGGGCGTAGGTCAGGTAGCAGGACATGGATTCGGCGGAGGTCAGCCCCGGCCGCTCCCCCACCAGCAGGCACACCAGTTCGCACCCGGTGAGGGAGCCGATGTGGTCGGAGGCACCTACCCGGCAGTACTTGACAAAGAGGATTTTCCCCGGGTCCAGTCCGTAGGTTTTCAGCCCCGCCGCAATGGCAAGGGCGCAGTCCACGGCGTTTTTTTCGATGGCGAGAGAGGACAGCCCATCCCCCACCACCAGGGCGATTTTCTGGTTTTTTCCGACGGTGGCTTGAATGATTTTCTGGTTCTCGTCGTCGAAACGGCGGCCTTTATCCGGGCGGGTTAAATATTCGTCCTTATCGGTACAGAGGGTTTGGACGGCGGTGTACCCGTTTTGCGCCGGAAAGTCCTCCGCCACCAGAGAAAACACCGAGTCCTGCGCCGCCGCGTGGTCGGCACGGACACGGAGCATGGTGGCGGTTTTGTACCGCGCCCCCGCCCGTGAAACCCCCAGTCGGGCAGAGGTTTTGCGTTTGAGATCCAGAAAAGCACCGCCGTTTTCCGGGTTTTTCACCAGATACTGCTCCCGCAGATTCTCCTGGGTAATGTCGGGGAGAGGAGCGTCGGGAGAGAACTGTTCTGTCCCGCTGTGGGGGATGGCAGGCGTGTGTCCCCCGCTACCCGGCGCAAGCTCCGTCACCAGACGCTCTACGATGGCCCGCAATTCTTGTTCGTTCATGTTTTCTGCCCCCCTAACCCAGTAAAATGGAGCCGTCGCCGGCTCTGTTTGTCAGCTTGCCGTTTTCCACAAAGCCCATCTTTTCCAGCCAACGTTGGAAA
>JAVXKN010000154.1:0-3188 GCA_036647315.1 Oscillospiraceae bacterium
AAAAAACCGCCACCTTGTCAACACATTATTTGAAACTTGCAAAAAAAGGCGGCGCACCGCGCCGCCTTCTGCAGATCACCTAACGGCCCATAGCCGTGGTGAGGTTCTCAACCAGTTCTTCCAGTGTTTTGCCCGCTGCACGCACAGCCTTACCGGCGGCCCGCTTTGTGGGCATTTTCTGGGTCATAAATGCCATGCCCAGTGCTGCGCCGGTGATGACACCCATGCCCATTCCGCCTAAAAAACTCGGACGACTCATTTTTATTGCCTCCCTTCTCCACAGATAGGATTCCCAAGGAATCGGAAAAATCCATTGCTAAAAAATGCCCTATCCTTTATAATAGAATTGGAACTTTGTGAGGGGAGCAATCCTCTTTTGAAAAACGAAAAAAGGAGCGATGAAATGAGACTGCTCATTCGTCAAGGCAGGCTGATTGACCCCGTAGGCGGGATTGGCGGCGTGATGGATATTCTGATTGAAGACGGTCGTGTGGCCGTGATTGGCAGCGATATTGCCCCCGGCGACGCAGAAATTTTAGATGCCACAGGCCTTACGGTCTGCGCGGGTCTGGTGGATATGCACGTCCATCTCCGTGAGCCGGGCTTTGAATACAAGGAGACCATCGAAACCGGCGCGGCGGCGGCGGCGGCAGGGGGGTTCACCTCCATCGCCTGTATGCCCAACACCCGCCCCACCATTGATTCGCCGGAGCAGGTGGCGTTCATCCGCGAAAAAGCCGCAAAAGCTTGCGGTGTAAATGTTTTCCCCATCGCCTCTGTGTCGAAAGGCCAGTTGGGCCGGGTGCTTACGGATGCGGAAGCCCTCCGCAAAGCCGGGGCAGTGGCCCTGTCTGACGACGGTGTCCCCGTCCAAAATGCCAACCTCATGCGGGATGCCCTCATCTGCGCCGGGCGGCAAAATATGACGGTGCTCTCCCACTGTGAGGACGCGGACATGGTGCAAAACTACGCCGTCAACGAGGGCCGCGTCTCCCGTGTGCTGGGGATTCCCGGCAGGCCCGCCATCGCTGAGGAGCTGATGGTGATGCGGGACGGGATGCTGGCGGAGGAAACCGGCGCGGCAGTCCATATCTGCCACGTTTCCACCGCTCATTCTGTGAGCATCATCCGCAACCTGAAGCACAAGGGCGTGGCCATCACCTGCGAGACCTGCCCCCAGTACTTTACCTTTACCGAGGACGCTATTTTGGAAAAGGGCACTCAGGCCCGGGTCAATCCCCCCCTGCGTACCCGTGCGGACGTGGATGCCATCATCGCCGGCCTGAAGGACGGCACCATTGATGCCATCGCCACCGACCACGCCCCCCACGGTGCGGAGGAGAAGGCAAAACCCCTCCAAGAGGCACCCAGCGGCATGGTGGGACTGGAGACAGCCCTTGCCGCAACCCTTACAGCCCTCTACCATACAGGCAAAATGCCCCTCTCCGATATTCTGCGCAAAATGACCCTAGACCCCGCCTGCATCCTGCGGATTCCCCGGGGCAGACTGGTCATCGGCAGCGAGGGGGACGTGGTGATCTTCGACCCCAACGAAACTTGGACCGTAGACCCGGACAAATTTGCCTCCAAGGGCCGCAACACCCCCTTCGGTGGCATGAAACTAAAGGGCAGAGTAAAATACACCATTGTGGGTGGAAAAATCATCTACAAAAATGAGGAGGAACAGCATCATGTCATTTGACGTATTGCAGGACAAGATTAAAAAGTGTAAAAACCCCACGGTGGCAGGACTGGATGCCCGTGTGGACTATGTGCCCCCCCATATTTTGCAGGAGTGCTACAAGCAGTACGGCGAGGGCCTAGAGGGTGCCGTAGAGGCCATTTATCGGTTCAACTGCGGCCTGATGGACGCGCTTGAGGGCATCGTCCCCGCCGTCAAGCCCCAGTCCGCCTACTACGAGCTTTTGGGCTGGCGTGGTATGGAAATGCTGGAGCGCACCATCAAATACGCCAAGGAAAAAGGCTTTTTTGTCATTGCGGACGTGAAGCGGGGGGACATCGGCTCCACCGCCCAGGCCTACGCCGAGGGCTGGCTGGGCAAAACTGCGGTAGGTGCCCAAAAAATCGCCACCTTTGATGCCGACTGCGTCACCCTCAACGGCTACATGGGCTCCGACAGCGTCACCCCCTTCCTCAAGGTTGCGGCAGAGGAGGACAAGTGCGTTTTCGTGCTGGTGAAAACCTCCAACCCCGGCTCCGGGGAGCTGCAGGACATGGTGGCGGGGGACCGTCAGGTCTATTCCGTCATGGCCGACCTCACCGAGCGTTGGGGCAAGGATTCCGCGGGAAAATACGGGTTCCAGCGCACCGGCGCGGTGGTGGGTGCCACCTATCCCGCCGAGCTAAAAGAACTGCGCCGCCGGATGGAGCACACCTTCTTCCTGGTGCCCGGTTACGGTGCTCAGGGCGGCACCGCCGAGGACGTGCAGCACGCCTTTGACCACTTTGGCAGAGGTGCCATCGTGAATTCCTCCCGTGGTATTATGTGCGCGTGGCAAAAAACCGGGAAAAACGGCGAGGATTACGCAGAAGCCGCCCAAAATGCCGCCATCGCCATGCGGGACGACATTAAAAAATACATCACCATCGTCTAAGGAGGTTGCACTATGCCCATTCAGCAAATCTGCACCATTTGTGCCATCACAAGATTAAATGACTACGCCTACCACTTTGTCCTAGAAGCGGGCAAAATGGGGGAGCTGATTCGCCCCGGCCAATTTTTGCATATTAAATGCGGCAATGAGCGGCTACTTCGCCGCCCCATTTCCATCTGCGAGTGGCAGGAGGACCAGCCGGACGATTTGGTTAGCATCGTCTTTGAGGTTCGGGGCGAGGGCACCGACTGGCTTGCAAACCGCCAAGAGGGGGACAAGCTGGACGTTCTGGGCCCGTTGGGAAACGGCTTTTCCGTAGACTGCAAGAAGCCGTATTTGGTGGTGGGGGGCGGCATCGGCGTTCCCCCCATTCTGGGTGCCACCACCACGGGGAGCACCGCTGTTTTAGGCTGTCGCTCGGCAGACCGCGTGATGCCTGTTTTGACGGATAAATTCAAGGAACGCTGTAAAGAGGTTCTGCTTTACAGCGATGATGGCACAGTGGGTACCCATGGCTTTGTAGATGCCGGTGTCCGCAAAATCCTGTCAGAAAAGAGGGACTTTGCCGGTGTC
>JAVXKN010000155.1:0-3122 GCA_036647315.1 Oscillospiraceae bacterium
CTTACACCACCCCCATCACCGCCGACAGGGCGCACATCTTTCAGGTGCCTTAGCTTAAGGAATCTCTGATGAAATCCCACCGCACATCTTGTCGGCATCTTTTTCGTCTGGACATCGCCAAAAGCCCTTGGAATACGTCAGTATTTCTGCAGGTTTTTGGCTTGCCAGACAAAAAATCTGCTCGCCAATCTGCACAATGCGATTTCATCAGAGCTTCCTTAAAAAAATCCCTCGGACGTTTCGTCCGAGGGATTTTTATACTGTCAGTGGCACAGGAAACTTGCCTACGCCTTTTCGCCCAGTCTTTTGTGGACATCACGGCGGAGGAGGGTATAGAGCACCGACGCGATGGGGACGCTCACCAGCATCCCCACGAAGCCGAAGAGCCCGCCGCCCAGCGTGACCGCAGTGAGCACCCAGATGCCGGGCAGGCCGATGGAGGTACCCACCACACGGGGGTAGATAATATTCCCCTCCAACTGCTGGAGAATCAGCAGGAAAATCACAAAGGTGATGGCTGTGACCGGGGAGACCATCAGCAGGAGACCGGCGGACAAAATCGTCCCTAAGTACGCGCCCGCAATGGGCACTAGGGCGGAAACGCCGATAATCACGCCAATTAAGGGGGCGTAGTCGGGGTAGATAAAGAGCATCCCGATACAGCAGAGGGTGCCCAAAATGCAGGCCTCCAAAAGCTGGCCGGAGACAAAGTGGGTAAACGTGTCGGCGGTAAGATGGGCCACGTCTAAGACGGTACTTGCGATTTTTTCCGGCAGATAGGCGCGGACCACACGGCGGCACTGGGAGAGGAGCTTGGCACTGCCGGAGAGCATATAGATGGAGAACACAAAGGAAATCACCGCCGTCACGATGCCGGAAATCAGCCCGGAGATGGTGGAGAACACCTGGGGCAGCGTGGTGGAGAGCATATTTGCGGCGTTGCCCAGCAAGTCCTTGACCAGCGTGCCGATTTTGGCAAAGTCAAAGGTTTTGAGGAAGGTGTCCAAAAAGGTCAGGTCGAACTTGGCCGCCAGCTCGTTTATCCATGCCTGCATATGCACTAGGTAGCCGCCCAGACTACTTGCAAACATGGCGCAGGAGGCGGCAATCTGGGGGACGATGAACGCCATCAGCACCAAGAGAATCACAACGAGCATCAGGTAGGAGGTTGCCACCGCCAGCCCGGTAGAAAGTCCTGCCAGCTTGGTTTTTTTGAGGGGTTTGTCGTAGAGCCGGCGGAAAAAGTTACAGGGTCTGTGGAGGACAAAAGCGATGGCGAAGCCGATGAACAGCGGAGTTAAAAGGCCGATAAACCGGGCAATCACACCCCAAACCGCATCGAATTTCACGATGAACAGAATGAGCAGCACCGCAAAGGTCACCAGCTGAATGATATTGCGAAAAAGCTTTTTATCCATCATCTGTCTCCTTACCTATTGTATAGTAAAGTTCAGTATATCAGAGGGTTTCCCCGGTGTCAATGTGGGGGAACCCTCTTTTTTTCTGATAATCTGGCACAATTCGCAAACTTTTTCTTGAATTCCTACTATATCCGTGGTATTATAACTCCAATTCAAAAATTTCTTGCGGAGGTACACCATGAAAATTTCAACCAAAGGCCGTTACGCCCTGCGTCTGATGCTGGATATTGCCCTACACCCCGACGAGGCCCCCGTCTCCTTGGGGGACGTGTCCCGGCGGCAGGAAATCTCCGTCAAATATTTGGAGCAGCTGGTGTCCCCCCTCACCCGGGCGGGACTGCTGCGCAGCGTCCGTGGTGCCGGCGGCGGCTACCTTTTGACCCGTGAGCCCTGTGACTACACCGCCGGGGAAATTCTCCGCACCTTGGAGGGGAGCATGGCCCCCGTCTCCTGCTGCGACAGCGGCGAGTGCTGCGACCACAAGGACATCTGCGTCACCATTGATTTGTGGCGGGACATTCAGACGGCGGTGGACAGCGTGGTAAACGCCGTCACCCTGCAGGATTTGGTGGAAAAATATTACGTCAAGCAGGCCGTAGTCGCGCACCGTTGAGGAGATTTGCGGAGATGGGCGGAGATGCAGGGAGATAAAGCCCCCTTAAAATCTCCGGCGAAATTTCCCCAAATGGGCGGAAATCAGGCCTATTTTGGCGGGTTGCGTCCAAAGTCCCCTCTCTGGTATACTGTTTGCATCCCACAAAAGTTTAGGAGTTTTAGTATGTTTTCCCCCACAAAGCGCGTGGGCGCGCTGGCAAAATACCTCATTATCATGTTAGGTGCCTCTATCCTGTCCTTCGGTCTTTACAACCTCCACGAGCGCACCGGCGTCACCGAGGGCGGCGTTCTGGGCGCGGTACTGCTGTTGCAGCACTGGTTTCACCTCTCCCCCGCAATCACAAACCCCCTCTTTGACCTGCTGTGCTATCTGCTGGCTTTCAAGTTTCTGGGCAAGGCCTTCGCAAAATACGCCGTGGTGGCCAGTCTCTCCTTCGCCCTCTCTCACGGCATCTGGGAGCGTTTCCCGCCCCTCCTCCCCGACCTCACCGACTTCCCCTTGGCGGCGGCCATTTTGGGCGCGCTGTTCGTGGGCTTAGGCGTGGGTCTGGTGGTTCGCGTGGGCGGTGCCTGCGGCGGGGACGACGCGCTGGCCCTCTCGTTGGGCCACGTCACCGGCTGGCCCATCGCCCGATGCTACCTGATTTCCGATTTGGCGGTGCTGGCCCTCTCCCTGTCCTACATCCCCTTGGAGCGCATCGCCTACTCCCTCATCACCGTCACCCTCTCCTCCTTCCTCATCGGACGGATTCAGGTGCTGGGCCTCCGCCCCGCCGAGAGAGAACCCCTGCCGGATAACGCGTAATATCGTCCGAACGATACTCGAATAAGCATGTACACTAAAAATGGGCAACCACGCCGATCATGGCGTGGTTGCCCATTTTTTCATCGTAATTAAACTGAGTTTGAGCAAGAGCCGAAAGGCTCATAGTAAGCGAATACGCATAATGTGCTCTATAAACGGGAAGTTATCTGCTCTTTAAATATTCTATTGCCAGTTCAGGAAAACATTTGTTATTCGAGCCAAAATCACGGATATTCTTTACCTTCAAGAGATTAAGCGCTTCATCATATTGACCCTTGTGT
>JAVXKN010000156.1:0-3116 GCA_036647315.1 Oscillospiraceae bacterium
AATGAGCTTAGTCATCACGCCGCCCATGGTCTCAAGACCCAAAGACAGGGGGGTCACGTCCAGCAGCAGCAGGCCTTTTACGTCGCCCACCAGCACGCCGCCCTGGAGTGCCGCGCCTACGGCAACGCACTCGTCGGGGTTGATGCCCTTGAACGGCTCGGTGCCCATGACTTTTTTGACTGCCTCCTGCACGGCGGGAATACGGCTGGAGCCGCCTACCAGCAGGACTTTAGACAGGTCAGAGGCATTTAGGCCGGAATCGCTCATTGCCTGACGGACGGGGCCCATGGTGGCCTCTACAAAGCTGTGGGTCAGCTCGTTAAACTTGGCACGGGAGAGGGTGAGATCCAAATGCTTGGGGCCGGTGGCATCGGCGGTGATATAGGGGAGGTTTACATTGGTGGAGGTGACGCCGGAGAGCTCGATTTTCGCTTTTTCCGCCGCTTCCTTCAGCCGCTGCATGGCGACTTTGTCGCCTGTGAGGTCAACGCCGGAGGACTTCTTGAATTCCTGTGCCAGATAGTCCATCACAGCCTTGTCGAAGTCGTCGCCGCCCAGACGGTTGTTGCCGGCGGTGGCCAGAACTTCAATCACGCCGTCGCCGATTTCCAAAATGGACACGTCGAAGGTGCCGCCGCCCAAATCGTAGACCATAATCTTCTGGTCGTGGTCCTTGTCAACGCCGTAGGCGAGAGCGGCGGCGGTGGGCTCGTTGATGATGCGCTTTACGTCGAGGCCTGCAATGCGGCCTGCGTCCTTGGTGGCCTGACGCTGTGCGTCGGTGAAGTAGGCGGGGACGGTGATGACCGCCTCGGTGACGGTGCTGCCCAAATAGGCCTCAGCGTCCGCTTTCAGCTTGGAGAGAATCATGGCGGAGATTTCCTGGGGGGTGTAGTTCTTGTCGTCAATGATGGTTTTGAAGTCGGAGCCCATCTCACGCTTGATGGAGGAGACGGTGCGCTCCGGGTTGGTGATGGCCTGACGTTTTGCCACTTGGCCCACCATCCGCTCGCCCTCTTTGGAGAAAGCGACGACAGACGGGGTGGTGCGGTTTCCTTCGGGGTTGGGGATGACGACGGCCTCGCCGCCCTCCATGACGGCGACGCAGGAGTTGGTTGTACCAAGGTCGATACCGATAATTTTAGACATAATGTTTGTCCTCCTATATGAATGTTTAGATTTTAATATATGAAACGGGTCAGTTTGCCACTTTTACCATTGCGAACCGTACCACTTTGTCCCCCAGCATAAAGCCGGTTTGGAACACGTCGGTGATGGTGTTTTCGCCGGCATCGGGGTTTTCCTCGTGCATGACGGCGTTGTGGAGATTTGCGTCAAAAGGCTGGCCCAGAGCCGGGGTTTCGGTGATGCCCAGCTTGCCGAAAGTCTCCTTCAGGCCGGTCATAATCATAGAAACGCCCGCCTTGTAGGCCTCGTCGGCAGTCTCTACCTTTAACGCCCGCTCCAAATTGTCGTAGACCGGGAAAAAGGCGGCTGCGGTGTCCGCTTTGGCATCAGACCATGCATTTTCCTTTTCCTTCTGGGTGCGCTTGCGGTAGTTGTCGTACTCAGCGGCCAGCCGCAGGTATTTTTCCTCTTGGTCGGCTGCGGCATTTTTGAGGGATTCCAGCTCCGCCATCAGCGGGTCTACGGTCTCCACTTCGGGTTGGACAGTTTCCGGGGCGGGTTCGGTGGTGACTGCCTGCTCCGGGTCGTGCTCCTGGCCCTTGATGGGTTCTTTCTTGTCCTTTTTCATGGGGTTTCGTCCTCCTTGTCAGATTGGGTTTGGGGTAGCTCGCCCTGACCAAAGAGACGAGAGAGCCCTTCGGCAAAATAATTCAGCCGAGCGGTGATTTTTGCGTAATCCATGCGGGTGGGGCCCACTACGCCGATGAGGCCCCGCATCCCGTCGCCGATGTCGTAGCTGGCAACCACCACGCTGGTGTCCTTGAGGGCATCCGCTACGTTTTCCGGGCCGATGAGAATTTTGGAATGTTCCCGGAACAGGGCCGGGAAACGGTCAGGCTCCGCGTCCTCCGAGAGGTAGTCCATCAGTGCCTGGGCTTTATCTAAACTCCGATATTCGGGGTGAGATAGCAAACTGGTGAGGCCTGCGGTGTGTACACTGCGCTGCTCTTGCTCCGCCAGCACCTCTAATGCGAAGGAGACCACCAGGGAAATCAGCCCGTAGGCCTCCTCTGCCGCCCGCTCTGCCAGAGTTAAAAGCTGGGGGGTAATCTCGTGGAGGGTGAGGCCGGTGAAGGTGGCGTTTAAGAGGGTGTTGAGGAGGGAAATTTGGCTGTCCGACAAATCGGTGGGGAGGCGGAAAATCTTGTGCCGCACCAGATTTTTGTCGGTCATTAAAACCGCCAAAAAGGAGTGCCGCTCCACCAAAATCACTTCAAACCGCCGGATGGTGGTGGCGTCGCTCCCCGAAGAGAGGGAGAAGGCGGGGTAACGGGTGAGCTGGGACACCACCCGGCTGGCCTCGCCGATGACCCGGTCTAATTCCGCCATTTTTAGGTGGAGTGCCTGATTGATGCTCTGGGTTTCCTGCAGGGAGAGCCGGTGCTCGTGCATCAGCTCGTTCACATAGAGCCGGTACCCTGTGGGGGAGGGGATGCGCCCCGCCGAGGTGTGGGGCTGCTCTAAAAGCCCCATGGTTTCCAGTTCCGCCATCTCACTGCGGATGGTGGCGGAGGAGACACCCAGATTGCCGGAATCTAAAAGGGTTTTGGACCCCACCGGCTCGGCGGTGTCAATGTAGTTTTCAATGACGGCCCGTAAAATCTGCCGCTTTCGTTCTGATAAATCCACGCCGTCACCTACTTTTTTCAATCTAGCACTCACCATGTTCGAGTGCTAAAGATAATGTACCACCCCGCTAAATAATTGTCAAGGGTCGAGGGCAAATTAGGTTGTAAATTAAGTGTGAACGGAATAGGGGCGGCGGTTGACGGCGGGGTCGGGGGGTGCTATGATGGAAGCATCCAAAAAAGAGAAGGAGTGACCCCCATGCCGCAGGAATTTACCATTGAAGACTACCGCCCCGAAGATAAGCCCGCGCTGCTTGCCATCTCCATGCCCTGGCTGGAGGGAAACGACATTTTAGAGCC
>JAVXKN010000157.1:0-3066 GCA_036647315.1 Oscillospiraceae bacterium
AAAGCCGGTGTCCCCGGCATCGAAATTGACGGTGCCGCCCGGAAGGTGATTGAGGACGCGGGGTACGGCGACTTTTTCGGCCACGGCTACGGCCACAGCGTGGGCATCGAAATCCACGAGTCCCCCAACGCCAACACCTCCGACAAAACCCCCATGCCGGTCAATGCCGCCGTGTCCGCCGAGCCGGGCATCTACCTCCCCGGTCGCTTTGGTGTTCGCATTGAGGACGTGGTGATTATGCGTGAGGGCACAGCGGAAGTCATCACAAAAGCCCCGAAAAACCTGATTATCCTGTAATTCATCAGAAAACCCTTGCAATGAACGAGGATATGGGGTAAAATAAAGTGCTAAATATGTTTGAGAACCCAAAAAGATGAAAAGCCTACTAATGGAGGATGTTTACCTATGATTTCTGCCAGTGAATTCCGCAATGGCGTTACCTTTGAGATGGACGGTCAGGTAATGCAGGTCATTGAATTTCAGCACGTCAAGCCCGGCAAGGGCGCGGCCTTCGTCCGCACCAAGATGCGTAACGTCATCACCGGCGGCGTCACCGAGACCACCTTTAACCCCACGTCCAAGTTTGAAAACGCTTTCGTGGACCGCACCGATATGGAGTACAGCTACGCCGATGGCGACCTGTTCTACTTTATGGACCCCGAAACCTTTGACATGGTTCCCTTAAACCGCAACGTTTTGGGCGATGCTTTCCGCTTTGTGAAGGAGAACATGGTCTGCAAAATCATGAGCTATAAGGGCAAGGTGTTCGGCTTGGAGGCCCCCAACTTTGTGGACCTGGAAGTCACCGATACCGACCCCGGTTTCAAGGGCGATACCGCCACCAACGTCACCAAACCCGCCACGCTGGAAACCGGCGCGGTGATTAAGGTGCCCCTCTTCATTAACCCCGGCGACAAGATTAAAATCGACACCCGTACCGGCGAATATTTGGAGCGTTGCAAGGGCTAATACCGCCTTGCAATGCGGACGTTTAGGTTAGACACATCCGGCAGGTGCCGAAATAATGCCACGGCGTATAACGTCGTCAGGCAAAAAGGAAAGGAGATTGTTACCATGACTATCACAGAAAAGGTTGCCTATTTGAAGGGACTGGCTGAGGGTCTCGCCATTGACACCGACAAATCCAAGGAGGGTAAACTGATTGCTTCCATCATCGACATTCTGGAAGAAGTTGGTCTGTCCATCGAAGATTTAGAGGAAAACTCTTTGGCGCTGGGCGAAGAAATCGATGCCCTGTCCGACGATCTCTCCGATGTCGAGGAAGTCATCTTTGAGGATGACGACGACGATGATTGCGACTGCGGTTGCGATTGTGACGACGAGGATTTCTTTGAGGTTCAGTGCCCCAACTGCGGCGCAGACTTGGACATTGACGAGGACGTGCTGGAATCCGGCACCATTCAGTGCCCCGCCTGCCACCAGAAGTTCGCCCTTGACCTCTATGACGACGATGATGAGTGCGGCTGCGGCTGTGGCTGTGATTGCGACGACGACAAGGTAGTCGACTTCGCCGAGCCCCCCAAGGCTGACAAAAAGCCCGCCAAGAAAGCGGACAAAAAGCCCGCCAAAAAGGCAGACAAGAAAACAAAGTAAGTTCTAAAAAAAGCCCGCTGACTTCGGTCAGCGGGCTTTTTTGATGTTCTTTACAGATGGGAAAGCTATTCTTCTACCTTTAAGTCCTCCAGCGCGTCCTTGTCCCGGAGCACCCAGCCGGCAGTCATGGAAAATTGCACCGACTGCCCGTCGGCGGTGTCCGTCCGCACCAGTTCCAGCGCGTAGGGGAGTTTTTCCGGCTGCCACACGGCGTACTGGGTCTGGGCGGGGAGGTAAATCCCCGCCTCCTTCAAGGCGTACCCCAGAGTGTATTCGCTCACTCTCACGCCGTAAAGTGCCGTGAGATTGCTGTACAGGTGCCAAAAAAGCCCGGTGTCGTTGCCCTGCGCCTTGTCGCTTAAAAAGGCCGCCCCTGCGGAATAGAGTTTGCCGTTATAAAAGGAGAAGTAAATATCCCCCACCGCGCCCTCAAGACTGGGGTCTGTGGCACCGTCCTCATAGGTGAGCACCCGCTTGCCCTTCCCCAAATCCTCGTCCTTGGTGGGTTCCCCCCAGACAGATTTCACATGGTCCACCGCCATGGGGAGAAATTCCCCGTCCAGCTTGGTGAGCAGGTCAAATCCGCCGGTCTCCGCCTTTGAAATGACCCCAAGATGGCACAGCATCTCCCAGTTGCCCGCCACCGTCATGGAGGTGTAGGCGGGGGTTTCGGTGAGGTGCCCCGTGAGGGTCACAGTGACCCCCAAAGTTGCCGCCGACCACTGATACACGCCGTTTTCCTTGTCGTCGGCGGCAGGCTTGCCGTAGTCCGCCATGAGTCCGGCTAGGAGCTTATCAAAATCGCTCTGGGCGGCATCGCTGCCGGGTACCGTTATAAAGGTGAAGGAAAAGAGTTTTCCACCCACCAGTTCATAGGAGGCCATGCCCAATACGTCATAGCAGAGTGCCTCCTCTTCAAAAACGTTGTCCCCGGTTGCGGCGGTTCCAAAATCCTCGCCGATTTGACGGGCCACAGGGGCGGAATTTGCCCCTGCATTTTGGGCGGAGACCAGGGGCAGCGAGATGTTCTGCTCCTCCATGGGCACTTCGCCACAGCCGGACAGCAGCAGCGCGAAAACGAGAAATAGCGGCAAAATACGTTTCATAGTAACTCCTCGAAAAAATTATTTACTGGGGCAAGTCTCCAAATCAATGACCCGTTTGGTGAGCAGCACCAGTGCCGGCAGGAACGCCCACTGAATCACAAGCCCCGGCACCCCGGCGAGAAACGCCGTCCAAACCGTGGCTACCGGCGGCAAATCCATGCTCAGAAGCCCGGTGCAGAAGAGCAGTGCCAAAGAGTAGGCGATGCGTCCCAAAATTTGCGCCACCAGCAGGGACAGGAAAACGTTGCATTTTTTCGCCATGCAGAACCCCGCCACCAGTCCATAAATAGCCAGTTCGCAGAGCATCAGCGGGAGCCTGTCCATGGGGGGCATCCCGGTGACGAGG
>JAVXKN010000158.1:0-3033 GCA_036647315.1 Oscillospiraceae bacterium
AAGTGCTTTGCTCTGCGTATCGCCTCCTATCTGGGCCACAAAGAGGGCTGGACGGGATCTTCAACCTCGTCTACCCGCTCCAATGTAAGCCCCAACGCCACAAGCTGTTCCTTCACAACGGTGAGTTGGAACCCTGTCAGCACAGGGACGGTCACTTTTTCTTCCTTGGGACCCTGACTGATTACAATCGTCACTTCGTCCCCGGGATTTAGCGGAGTTTTCTCCAACGGACTGCTGGAAATAACGTACCCCTTGGTGATTTTGTCCGAATTGCCGTATTGCTGACGGACAATCATACCCATTTTATTTTGCAGTAAATCCAGGGCGGCGCGCTGCTCCATATTATAGACATCGGGCATGGTGAGTTCCTCAGTGCCCCCGCTGACATCTACCAAAATGGTGGTGCCCTTTTCCTTGACTTTTTGTCCCTTTTCCGGCTCCTGATTTGCAATTTCGCCGGTATCATAGATGGTGCTCTCCACCACATCACGCTGTTCAATGATAAAGAAATCCGTAATTTCCGGGTGTTTTTCCTCAATTTCAGCAATAGTCATACCCAGCAGTTCAGGGACCTCATAATTGGCCGGAGGGGAAAACAGATTGCTGAAAAACGCAACCCAGAGAAAATAGCCAATGCCCACAATAAAGACCAAAATCGCGCCAAGAGCCGCCACAACGGGCAATGCTCCGCTCCGTGGTCTGTCATCATACTCCTCGTCCTCACGGCCATTTTCTTGGTCCTCACGGGCACGGCGACGACGCTGTTCCTCCCTGCGGCGTTCCTGCTCCGCACCGGCAATCACCTCTGCGGAGGAAATCTTGCGGGTGGGCTCATCGCCGTTGGCATCCATCCGCAAATCTGCGGTGGAATACTCAAAATTGATGCTGGGATTCTTGCGGAATTCCTCCAAATCGGCCAGCATAGCGTCGGCACTCACATACCGCTGGTCCATATTGGTGGCCATCGCCTTTTGCGTAATAGCCTCCAACGCCTCCGGGATTTCAGGGTTCAACTCTCTGGGGGACAGGGGGACGGAATTGATGTGCTGAATGGCGACAGAAACCGCCGACTCCCCCTCAAAGGGCAGACGGCCTGTAATCATCTCATAGAGCACCACGCCGGCAGAATAAATGTCGGACCGTGCATCAATGTGGCTGCCCCGTGCCTGCTCCGGGGAAATGTAATGAACGGAGCCCAACGCCTCTTGCGTGAGGGTATTCTGGGCGGCAGAAGCCAGCCGTGCAATGCCGAAATCGGCCACCTTGACGCTGCCGTCCCGGAGAACCATCACGTTGTGGGGCTTAATGTCCCGATGGATGATGCCACGGGAATGGGCGTGGGAGAGTGCGCGCATAATCTGGGTAATAAAATGCAGTGCCTCCCGCCAATTTAAGGGCCCGCCCTTTTTCTGCATATACTGCTTGAGGGTGATGCCGTCGATAAGCTCCATGACAATATAATCCAAATCCGAAGACCGGCTGACATCATAAACTGCCACAATGTTGGGGTGTGAGAGCATGGCGACAGCCTGGGATTCATCGTGGAACCGGCGGCGAAACTCCTCGTCCTGTGCTAAATCTGACTTGAGAATCTTCACAGCTACCAGACGGTTTAGGCGGTGACAGCGTGCTTTATACACCACAGCCATGCCGCCGCTGCCGATGACTTCCAGTAATTCGTATCGGTTATCGAGAAATTTACCTATGTATTCTTCCATGGTAAAATCCCTCCTATCTTACAGTTCAATGAGTACGGCGGTCACATTGTCAGGTGCCCCTCTGGAAAGCGCGATTTTGAGTAGTCTCTCACAGCACTGCGCCGGAGGCCCACCGTGGACCGTTTCGTAGAGCAGCTCTTGGTCGGTAATCATATTGGAAAGCCCATCCGTGCAGAGCAGCAGATAATCTCCGGCATTCCAATCCAAACGGTAACAATCTGCCTGAATGGTCATTTCCGCACCCAAAGCCCGGGTAATCAGGTTTTTTTGCGGGTGCTGCCGGGCCTCCTCTGGGGTAATTTCCCCTTTGAGTACCAGATCTTCCACCAGTGAGTGGTCCCGTGTGACCTTTGTAATTCCACCGCCCGACATATAATAGGCGCGGCTGTCTCCCACGTTGACAAGATGGATAGTGCCCTCCAGCAAAAGCGCGGCCACCAGCGTTGTGCCCATACCGGTGCAATCCGTATCGGCGACTGCGCGGGCGCAAACTGCTTCGTTAGCAGTCGCTACCGCTTGTACCAGAGACTTTTCCAGCTCCGGCGGCTCCGGCTTTCCCATTCCGCAAAGTGCGGTGGAAAAAGTCTCCACCGCTAAACTGCTGGCAATATTTCCCGCCTTCGCTCCGCCCATGCCGTCGCAGACGACCACAAACGGCCCTGCCGGGCCATCCGTTTCGATACGGTATGCGTCTTGATTCTGTTGTCGGACAGCACCTGTATCGGTGATACCCCATACATTCATAAGTCAGACCAGTCCTTACTCAAATTTTCCAACCTCTGCATTTGCAGAGGAACTTTTATCAGCAGCTACGATTGCTAAAATCTATAAAGCATCGTTTCCCATGGTTTTCCGTCTTAACTGTCCGCAGGAGGCATCAATGTCGCTACCTAATCTTCGGCGCACCGTAACGGTCACTCCCTGGTCCTCCAGCCGCTTTTGAAATTCCGCTACATGACGGCTGGGCTTCAGTGGGCTCTCCTCCACGTTGTTCAGGGGAATGAGGTTCACATGGCCCCCGGTACCACGCAGCAGCTTTGCCAGCGCGTCCGCTTTTTCCTTTGTGTCGTTTATCCCATCTATCATGGCATATTCAAAGGAAATGCGGCGACCTGTCACTTCAAAATAGCGGCGGCAGGTAGACATCAATTTCTCCACTCCCACGGTTTTGTTCACCGGCATAATCCCGCTACGGGTTTCGTCGTCGGGGGCGTGGAGGGAAACACTTAGGGTTAATTGTAACCGATATTCGGCCAGTTTGTCAATTTTTTCGGTCAAACCGCAGGTGGAGAGGGAGATATGCCGCATACCAATA
>JAVXKN010000159.1:0-2997 GCA_036647315.1 Oscillospiraceae bacterium
GTTTCTTTTTTGTCTTCTTTTTGTAACCACATTGTAACTTATTTTGAGGGAAAGTGCAAGAAAAACTTTTGAAAAATGGAAGATAGTGGAATATTTTAGGGCTCTACCCGCCTTGCGATAACTGCTATACCGATTGGAATGACTTGATTCTGCCCTCTTTCTTCCTTTTTGATACATTTTGAAATTATTTTTTTGAAATGCTCTCATTTCGGTCTAAATAGACACATTTTCAGCTCATTTATAGGGGTTTCATCTGCAAATAATGTGGCAATATTCCCTCTTCTCGTCGTCCACTCTACCGGGCTTCCCAGCTAGAAAAATTGTGCTTGACTTGCAAGGCAAAACTGTTATAATGAATAGCGTCGCATTTGCGGCACTGAATGTTTTTTCATTTGAGCACATAGCCTATCTGGAGAGATGGCTGAGTGGCCGAAGGCGCACGATTGGAAATCGTGTAGACGTTAATAGCGTCTCGAGGGTTCAAATCCCTCTCTCTCCGCCAAAAAGGGACGCCCATTTCGGGTGTCCCTTTTTTTCAAATTCCTACAAAATTAAAGGAGTGTTTCACCATGGAAAAAACCAGAACAGACGCTTGGACGCTACTGACCACCTATAATAAAGACACCTTTCATCTGCGCCACGCTCTCACCGTGGAGGCCGTCATGGGCTGGTTTGCCCAGGAGCTGGGCTACGGCGACAAGGCGGACTTCTGGAGCATGGTGGGCCTCCTCCACGACGTGGACTTTGAAAACTGGCCGGACGACCACTGCGTCAAAGCAGTCGAGCTGCTGAAGGATGCCGGGTTCTCCGAAGAGTTCATCCACGCCGTCACCAGCCACGGCTACGGTATGACCGGCTCTGCCGCCAAACCGGAGCACGAGATGGAAAAAGTGCTCTTTGCGGTGGACGAGCTCACCGGTCTCATCGGTGCCGCCGCCCTGATGCGCCCCTCAAAGAGCACTCAGGACATGGAGCTCAAGAGCCTAAAAAAGAAATTTAAGGATTATAAATTCGCCGCCGGCTGCTCCCGAGAGGTCATTACTCAAGGCGCGGAACAGTTGGGCTGGGACCTTGAAAAGCTGCTAACAATGGGTTTAGATGCCATGAAAGCTACCGAAGAACAGATTGAATCCCGGATGTCTTCCATCTGATGGTAGATTTGTTCATATTTATCGGTTATACTAAGCTAAAATCCGCAGCAGAAGGAGATTATTATGGAAGACAACACTACCAACAACGCAAATACCGGCAAAAAAGGGTTCGGCCCTAAGAGCAAACTGGGTAAAATCGCGTTCAACATCATTGTCACCTTGGTGGTTGGCGCAATTTACTTTTATGTGACCCTGCCGGCCCTCAATTTGCAGTCCGGCGACTTTTATGCCTTTATGGGCCTGTTATGCGTCGTCTACTTTATCAGCGCGCTCATTACCTCCGGCATGAATCTGGGCGGCGGCAACATTAAGGACTACTTTAAGTTCGTCAAGTCCCAGTGTCTGCCTGTGGGCATCCTCTTTGCCGCCCTGCTTCTGGTGGCGGTCGTGGGCAATGTGATTTCCATGCCCATCCTCCGTGCCGGTGCTTACCGGGATTTGCTGGAAGTCAAAACCGGCGACTTTGCCACCGATATTGCGGAGGTCTCTTTCAACGAAATTCCCATGCTGGACGGCGACTCTGCCATGAGCCTGGGCGACCGTAAAATGGGCGAACTGCCCGACCTGGTAAGCCAGTTTGAGGTAGCCAGTGCCTACACCCAGATTAACTATCAGGGCGCACCTGTCCGCGTGACCTACCTGGACTACGGCGACTTCTTCAAGTGGTTCTCTAACCGCAGCAAGGGTCTCCCCGCCTATATCACCGTCAACATGGTCACCCAGAAGGCGGATGTTGTACGGCTGGACGAGGGTATGAAATATTCCCCCTCCGAGCTCTTTAACCGCAACCTGATGCGCCATCTGCGTTTCAAATTCCCCACCTTCCTCTTTAGCACCCCCACCTTTGAAATCGACGAGAGCGGCCACCCCTACTGGGTCTGCCCCAAGATGGTCAAGACCATTGGGCTGTTCGGCGGTACCGACATTGACGGCGCAGTGCTCATGGATGCCGTCACCGGCGAGGCCACCTATTACGACTCTGCCGACGTGCCCACTTGGGTAGACCGTGTGTATCTGGCAGACCTCATCATCCAGCAGTATAACTACCACGGCTCCTTCATCAACGGCTTCATTAACTCCATCTTCGGTCAAAAGGGTGTCACCGTCACCACCGAGGGTTATAGCTATCTCGCCATGAATGACGACGTTTATATGTACACCGGCGTCACCTCCATCTCCAGCGATCAGTCCAACGTGGGCTTCCTCCTCTCCAACCAGCGCACCAAGGAGACCACCTACTATGCAGCTCCCGGTGCTGTGGAGCAGTCCGCCCGAAACTCCGCACAGGGCATGGTGCAGGATCTCAAGTATACCGCCACCTGGCCCCTGCTGCTGAATATCTCCGGCGAGCCCACCTATTTTATGTCCCTAAAGGACGCAAACCAGCTGGTGAAGCAGTACGCCATGGTTAACGTGGGTCAGTACCAAATCGTCGCTACCGGCAACACCCTTGCCGAGTGCGAGACGAGCTACCTCAAACTGCTGGCCTCCAAGGGCATCACCACCGAGGCGGTTCTTCCCCAGACAGAAATCACCGGCACGGTGGAGGAAATTCGCACCGCTGTCATGGAGGGCAACTCCTTCTACTTTATCCGTCTCAAGGGCCAGGACGTATTCTACTCCATCTCCGCCACCGCCTACCCCCTGGTGGTAGTCCTCAATCCCGGCGACCGGGTGATTATTGAGCACGCCCCCGCCGTTGAGGGCGAGGTACAAAGCATTTTAAGCGGGTATTCTATTCTTAAACTTTTATAAAAAAAAGGTCTGCGGCTATGCCGCAGACCTTTTTTCTTTTTCTAAAAATGCCTTGAACAGACGCAGAACCTCCGGCGATAACAGCAATAAT
>JAVXKN010000160.1:0-2989 GCA_036647315.1 Oscillospiraceae bacterium
CTCCTTCGAGTCGGAGCTGAAGCGGGCGGGGTACACCCTGATCGCCATCACCGCCGCCGACGGCATGCCCAAGGTGACAGTTGACCTCAAACTCCAAGGAGATTATACAATCGTCGCGGTGCTGGAGGGAGGGAGCGCGTCCAACAAGATGACCCTCAAAATCTCCCCGAAAAAAGACGAAACCAGCAGCACGACAACTACCGGCACAGCTGCAGTTACCAACACGATTACCACCCACACCACCACCGTCACCTACCCCGATGCCGTCATCACAAAAGGGGGTGCAGCATGAAAAATCTGCTGAAAAAACTCCGCCAAAGCCGGGGGGAAACCCTCATCGAAACGCTGGTGGCGGTTCTGGTGATGACCTGTGCCAGCGTCCTTTTGGCAACCATGCTCCTAGCCGCCTCCAACCTCAACGGTAAGGCCCTTGAGCAGGATCAAATCTTTAATGAGCAACTCACCGTCGCTGAAACGCAGCAAAAACCCCAAGGCGGAACGGTTAGTGTACAAGCGGAAAATGAAAGTAAGAGCATCCCAATAGATGTCATTTTTTATGGCGATTCTACGGGTATTCGCTCCTATAAGGGAGGGAAACTCTCATGACGAAAAAACTCCGTTCCCAAAAGGGTTTCACCCTCTCCGAGCTGCTGGTTACGCTGGCCATTTTGGGTGTGCTCACGCTGGCCATCGCCGTGGGTATCTCCTCCGCCACCACGGTCTACCGCCAGTCCGTCACCCTCTCCGAGTCCGGCGTTCTGGCCTCCACCCTCTCCCAAGCCGTGTCGGACGAACTCCACTACGCCAAGGATATTAGGGTGATTGAGGGGACAGACACTGTCACCTACACCAGTCAGACCTACGGCGCAAACGCCTCCATTACGGCAGAAAACGGCAAGCTGATGGTGGGTACCTACCAGCTGGTAGGCGATGCCGCCTACACAAACCTGAAAGCCGGCGTGGAAATTATCTATACTGCCGACAGTAGAGCGTTCAATGTCGAAATCACCATCATAAATCAAGAGGGGACAACCCTCCGCACCCAAACTTTCCAAGTAACCCCCGTGAACAACGTCTAAAAAAGGCCTGCGGTTTTCAAAAACCGCAGGCCTTTTTTAATTTGATGACTGATTGCGCTGAAAGAGGAGGTACAGCCCTCGGAGCAGCAGATGCTCGTCGTAGTGCAGCGGGTGTCGGCAGTGGGGTGTCACCAGTCCGGCAAGCCCCCCGGTCACCACCAGATTCACCGGCGCACCCAATTTCTCCTCCACCCGCTCCGTCAGTCCGTCCAGCAGGGCGGCGGCACCATAAACTGCCCCGCTTTGGATGCAGGAGGCCGTGTCTGTGCCCAAGAGTGATGCCGGTTCGGCCAGCTGAACGGGCGGCAGCTGTGCCCCCCGGGCGGACAGCGCGTCCACGCCCAGCCGCAACCCCGCTAAAATCATCCCGCCGATGAAGGCCCCCTCCCGGTCCAGAACGGAGAGGGTGGTGGCGGTGCCCAAATCAAAAATCGCCAAAGGCGCGGGGTAGCGGGCCAGTGCCGCCACAGCGTCCACAATGCGGTCGCTCCCCAGCCGCAGGGGGTCGTAGTTTTTGATGGCAAGGCCGTGGTGAAATGCCCCGTTTACAATCAGCGGCTCCCTGCCGGTAAGGGCCTCCAGGGCGGCGGCGACGATGGGGGTCAGCGCGGGCACTACGGAGGACAGAATGGCACCCTCCCAGTTCGCGGGTGTTGGGCCCAATTCTGCCAGCTGTGTGCGGAACGTGGAGAGATAATCCGCCCCGCTTTGTTGCGGGTGACTGGGCAGCCGCGCGGTAAAGCACAGGGCGTCTCCCTGAAAGACCCCCAGTACAATATTGGTGTTCCCGATGTCCGCCGCCAGAATCATAGCGCGCCGTCCGCCGTGGCGTGCACCTTGCGAGAGGAGGTGGCGGGGGCGCACTTGAGGACGTGCATCAGAGGCAGGCACACCGTGGGTGTGAGTACCGCCGCCACCACGGCCTCCGGGATGCCGTTAGCACCCACAATCCCTAAAATAACCCCCAGCACCGCGTCCACAGGGATGCCCCGCATGGCGGCGTAGGCGTTTTGAAAGACCAGAAAAATCAGGCCCATCACCAAAACGGTGTTGGTAAAGGCCCCCACGGCCCCGGCAGCCGCCATTCCCGCCGCCTGTAAGGGGGTCTTGCCCCGATGTGAAAATAAATTAGCCAGCCGGTAAATGGCCCAGGGGGTAATCCCCACTAAAATGCGGGGCACAAAGCAGACAACCAGTGCCCATAGACTGCCGTGGTCCAGCCCCGGAACAGGGATGAAGGGGGAGAAGGCAAAGGAGAGCGCGCTGGGCACCATGGTGTTTTTGAGGAGACTGGTGAGGCCGAAGATAAAGCCTAAAAATGCCCCCTTTTTCGGCCCCAACAAAATGGCCCCGATGATAACGGGCACATGGAGAATGGTGGCCTTGATGAGGGGCAGGTCAATGAGCCCGATGGGGGTAAAGGCCAGGAGAAAAATGATTGCGATGAAGATGGAGAGGATGACCAGATCGTGGACTTGCTGACTTTGTACGGTGCGATTTTGGGTTTTATTCAAGCAAAAAACCTCCAGCTGCTGTTCTCGTGGGAGATACAGCGCATCAAATGTACCGCCCCCGCCAAGGCCGGCGGTCTGCTGTCTCCAAAAAGTACAGCGGCAGTCGGCGGACAGGGGTAGCCGGAAGTATTATACTGGATTTGGATTGAAATTACAATCGCTTAGGAAACTTTTTTTGTTTACATTGCCCCGCCGCTTTGCTATACTGGGTGAAACAAAGAAAGAAAATAGGGGGAGTTTTCATGAAAAAAACCGTACTTCTGGGTATCACCGGCGGAATCGCCTGCTACAAGGCGGCGGCGCTGGCCTCCGCACTGGTGAAGGAACAGCTGGATGTGCAGGTGGTGATGACGAAAAACGCCACGGAATTTGTGGCCCCCCTCACCTTCGAGTCCC
>JAVXKN010000161.1:0-2983 GCA_036647315.1 Oscillospiraceae bacterium
CATTTCAAAAGATGGTCATCCACGGAGCCGCCGCAATTAGTCTGCAGAAGCAGCAGATTAACGAATTAAACGTGTTTCCCGTCCCTGACGGAGACACCGGCACCAATATGAGCCTTACCATCTCCACCGCCGCCGCCGAGATGAAGAAAAAGCCCTGCAAAACCGTGGGGGAAGCCGCCGCGTTAAACGCCGGTGCGCTGCTCCGTGGCGCCCGTGGTAACTCCGGCGTCATTCTCTCCCTGTTGTTTCGCGGCTTCGGCAAAGCACTGAAGGACAAAGACACCATCAACGGTCGAGATTTGGCAGTCGCGCTGGATTTTGGCGTGGCCGCCGCGTATAAAGCGGTTATGAAGCCCGCCGAGGGCACAATTTTGACGGTTTCCCGTCTGGCTGCACGCCGGGCTGCCGAGTGCGCCCGGGAGAATTCCGCCATTGAATTTGTGCTGGACGAGGCCATTAAAGAGGGACTGATCGCCTTGGAGCACACCGTGGACCAGAACCCCGTTCTGAAAAAGGCGGGGGTTGTGGATGCTGGCGGCATGGGCTTTCTGGTGATTTTACAGGGGATGCTGGGCGCGCTTCGGGGCGAGGCACTTCCCGAGGGCGAGGAGGAGATGCCGGTTACAAAGTCCAAGGCGGACTTCGGCTCCTTCGACACCGGCGACATTCAGTTTGGCTACTGCACCGAATTTATTTGCTCCCGGGACAACAAAAAAGACCCGGAGGCTCTCCGTGGGTTCCTCTCCGCTCTGGGCGACAGCCTAGTGCTGGTGGATGACGAGGAGATTATCAAGGTTCACGTCCACACCAACCATCCCGGCAAGGTGATGGAGGAGGCACTGACCTACGGCGCGCTCCTCACCGTGAAAATCGAAAATATGCGGGAGCAGCACACGGAAATTTTGGAGGAAGCGGCGGAGGAAAACAGCAACGAGCGCAAAATCGCCGCCCCCGAAAAGGATTACGGCTTTGTGGCGGTTTGCGCCGGCGACGGCATCACCGCCGTCTTTGGCGATTTGGGCGTGGACGGCATCATCTCCGGCGGCCAGACCATGAACCCCTCCACCGAGGATATTTTGCGTGAAATCGACAAGACCCCGGCGAAAATCGTCTACGTCTTGCCCAACAATAAGAACATTATCATGGCGGCCCAGCAGTGCGTGCCGCTGATAGAGGGCAAAACCGTGATTGTGCTCCCCTCCAAGACCGTGCCCCAGGGCATCGCCGCCCTCATGGCTATGGACCCGGACACCGACGAGGCTACCAACACCGCCGCCATGACCGAGGCACTGGGTCGCATCCACACCTCAGAGCTGACCTACGCCGCCCGTGATTCCGACTTTGACGGCTTTGCCATCACCCAAGGCGACTATATGGCCCTCTCTGAGGGTCAGCTGTTCGGCACCGACAAAAAAATCGAGACACTGCTTTCCCAGCTGGCACAGGATACCCCCCAGCAGGAGGCGGAGTTTATCACCGTGTTCTACGGCGCGGACGTTTGCGAAGCCGATGCGGAAGTGGCGGAGAAAATTTTCTGTGAGGCCTGCCCCAATGCGGAAATTACCCTCCTGCCCGGCGGTCAGCCCGTCTACTACTACATGATTTCGGCGGAATAGTCGCGCTTGCAATCTCCCCCAAAACCGTGTATAATACCCCTAATCCCCAAAAAACTGTGAGGTAACTGTCATGAAAAACGCTACCATCACAACTAAATCCTTCTACTTTACCAGCGTTGCTCGATTTATGAGCAACGTCGCATTTGCACCCGAAAATTCAGGTAAGCAGCAGGATAGTGAGTAACGTGCATTTGGCACACCCAAAATGTTCGCATTGGGGGCTCATTGGCTGTTTGCCAATGAGCCCCTTTTGATTTGGAAAGGAAGTCACACTATGGTAGTCGTTATGAAGCCCGGTACGGGCAAACAGGAAATTGAAAATCTCACAAAAAAGCTGGAGGCTCTGGGGGTCTCCGTGGGCATCACCAACGGCATTGGCTGCACGATTTTAGGTCTGGTGGGCGACACCACCTGCGTGGATATGGACAAAATCTCCATGCTCCCCGACGTGGAGCGGGTGATGCGGGTGGGCGAGCCCTACAAAAAAGCCAACCGCAAATTCCACCCGGAGGACAGCGTTGTCACCGTGGGAACCGCCAAAATCGGCGGCGGCCACTTTGGGGTCATTGCCGGGCCCTGTTCCGTGGAAACCGAGCAGCAAATCGTTGAGGTGGCCCGGGCGGTGAAGGGTTCCGGTGCCTGTATGCTCCGGGGCGGCGCGTTCAAGCCCCGCACCTCCCCCTATTCTTTTCAGGGCATGGGCGCTGAGGGGTTAGATCTGCTGTTGGAGGCCAAAAATGCCACAAAGCTGCCCATCGTCTCGGAAATTATGTCCCCAAAACTGGTGGAGCTCTTTGAAGAAAAAGTGGATTTGGTACAAATCGGGGCCCGCAATATGCAGAATTTCGACCTCTTAAAAGAGGTGGGCAAAATGTCCAAGCCCATCCTGCTCAAGCGCGGCCTTGCCAGCAGCTACGAGGAGTGGATTATGTCCGCGGAGTACATCATGTCCGAGGGCAACGAAAACGTCATCCTCTGCGAGCGTGGCATCCGCACCTTTGAGACCTACACCCGCAACACTTTGGACGTTTCCGCCATCCCCGTCATTCACAAGATGAGCCACCTGCCCATCATCATCGACCCCTCCCACGCCGCCGGCATGAGCTGGATGGTGGAGCCGCTGGCTATGGCGGCCATCGCCGCCGGTGCGGACGGGCTGATTATCGAGGTCCACAACGACCCCAAGAACGCCCTCTGCGACGGGGCGCAGTCCCTCACGCCGGAGCAGTTCGGCGGACTGATGGAGAAGGCGGATGCCGTCGCCCGCTGTGTGGGGCGGACCATCTAAGCACCCTATTTTACCGGGAGGTTTTCACATGAAAAAGAGCATTCTGATTGTGGGACTGGGGCTGATCGGCGGCTCCCTT
>JAVXKN010000162.1:0-2964 GCA_036647315.1 Oscillospiraceae bacterium
AATCAGTTTGAGGCTTTGAGTTTGGCGGCCTGACTGCGCCGCGAAACCGGCAGCAGTTTGGCAATCGGTTCGGCGCTGGCAGTCTGCTGGCCGAAGTTGGCGTTATAGGTGGCGATGATTTCGCCGGCGATGGAGATGGCGATTTCCGCCGGGGTTTCGCAGGCGATTTTCACCCCGATGGGGGCGTGAATTTTTGCAATGTCCCCCGCCGTAAAGCCGGAGTTCTGCAAATCCTCAAAGGTGGCCGCCACCTTGCCCTTGGAGCCTATCATGCCCAGATAGCAGAAGTCACCCCGCAAAATTTCCTTGACGCAGACGCTGTCAAACTCGTGACCCCGGGTGAGGACGCAGTAAAAGTCGTCGGGGCGGCTGCCCAGCAGCTCCAACGCCTGACAAAACGGCATGGCAAGGCCTTGAGCAATCCGGGGAAAGCGGTCTGCCGTCACAAATTCCCGCCGGTCGTCGATGACGATAATCTCAAAATCTAAGAGTGCCGCCACCTGTGCCAGTGCCTGCGCCACATGGCCGCCGCCGCATATAATCAGTCGCTCCATCAGTTTATCCCCTTTTCAAAATGCAAAAGTCCCTCTAAAATGCCGCCGCCGATGCTCCGCGCCTTGTCGGAGACCGTGAAGCAGTTTTCCCGACGGCATCGGGGGTCAATGTCCCCGGATTTCATCCCGGCAGTCACCCCAATCCCCGCGGGCAGCATCCCCCGGACGATGCCGGTGAGTTGGGCGGCAACGGTTTCGCCACCCACCCGGGCAACAGGGTCCCCCTTTTGCACCAACTGTCCGATTTCCGCCAGCGGTTCAAAGGCCCCTGCTTTGGGTGCTCTAATAATCCGCTCCCCGGTAAAGCCCCCCACGTCCCCGGGCACCCCGGTGTTGGGGGTGGCGGAGCCCGCTAAAATCAGTCGGCCCAAATCGTGGCCCCGCATGGTCTCCACCACGCCGTGGCAGTCTACCCCGGCGGTAAACCCCGGCCCCATGGCCAGCACGATTTTGCAGTCGGTGATGGCGGTACCCAGATTTTTCTTCGCCAAAATAGCGTCCACCAAAGCATCAAAGGGGAGCTTGTGTAAAATCTCCGCCTTAGGGTCAACCAAAACGGGAATTTCGCCTTTTTTCAGGCAGTCCGCCGCCTGTTCCGCCGTCACTTTCCGGGCTGTGATGCCCTCCACCGTGGCGGTGCCGTCGTAAATGCACTGGCAGAAGGCCACGGTTCTGCGCACCGCCGTGGGCTCCGCTAGGTCGGTCATTACCACCTGCATCCCTGCCCGGTGGAGCCGTACCGCCACCCCGGTGGCCAAATCTCCCGCGCCCTTTATCAAAATAAGCATTGTCCGCCCCGCTCCTTTTCCTCAAAAGCCGTCTGCACGGCCCAAATATTTTGCCCTTTCAGCGTTTCGATAATCTCCGCCGCCGCCTGTCCCCGCGCCGCACCCTCCGCCTGATTGAGGACGCACCGATAGGTTGCACCGGCGGGCAGGCCCTTGCGCCCACCCTCCTGTGAAGATAAAATCGTCACATAATCTTCCGTGGCGATGGTGCCGTCACCCGGCTTTTTCAGCAGGGCGCACACCAACTCCGGCCTGTGGCACACCCCCACGATTCTCCCGCCTAGCGCGCTCATCCCCGCCACGCAAATCACCACGTCGCTCTCGGCGGGAATCACCGGTTCCCCCACGCCGGGGACTTTCAGGGGCCGCCCGTGGGCGCCGTCACCCTCCACCAGCACCAAATCGTACTGACTGCGGCACTTTTCAATGGAGGGCCCTAGGGTGAGCTTGCCGTCGGGGAGGAGTTGCCCCTCCTGCACCACGTTGCCGCTAGGCAGGTCGGGGTGGGGGAACATGTGGGTGGTGGTGGTGATGCAGACGGTTTTCCCCAGTGCCGCCGCCTGATTTGCCAGCGCGTACAGGAGGGTGGTTTTTCCGCCGCCCCCCACCAGGGTCACAACCCGCAGCTTGTCCAAATCCAAGCCCAATTTTTCCCAGAGCATCCCATCACCCCATTCATATTTCATTCTAGCATAACTTCTCTTTTTATGCTACACTTATCCCAACAGAAACCCAAAGGAGGTGCCCAACTTGACCCACGAAGCTTATATGTCCCGCGCCCTCACGTTGGCGGAAACCGCGCTGAAAACCGGCGATGTCCCTGTGGGCTGTGTGGTGGTGGCACCTGACGGAACCGTCATCGGCGAGGGGTGCAATCGCCGTGAGGCGGACGGCGACGCCACCGCCCACGCCGAAGTGGAGGCCCTCCGTGCCGCCTGCAAAGCTTTGGGCACTTGGCGGCTGGCCGGCTGCAGCCTTTACGTCACCCTGGAGCCCTGCCCCATGTGCGCCGGTGCCATTGTCAACGCCCGCATTTCTAAGGTTTTTTACGGCGCGAAGGACGACAAGGCGGGGTGCTGCGGGTCGGTGCTCAATCTCTTTGAGGAGCGGTTCAACCACAAGCCCGCCATCGTGGGGGGCATCTTAAAAGAGGACTGCGCCCAGCTGCTCCAGCGGTTTTTCCTCACGTTGCGCACATGATAAGGCAACTTTTTCCCGAAAATGCAGATAGGCACTACACCCCACCAGGTGTAGTGCCTACTTTTATCTTATCCGCGGGAGAGCGCGTCGGCCAGCAAATCCAGCCGCTGGCTTAAATCCGCATCGCCCTGATAGCGGATGTAAATCACTTGATTGCCCCACCGGACAAACAGCTGTGACATACTGTACGCCTCGTCCACCACCAGCACCGTGCGGTCAAAGGCATCCGGCTCTGTGATGGTATATTCCTCATCCTCCCTTAAATGTAAATCCATCAGCTCGTCAAACAGTGCCGGCGCGAACACGGAAAATGTCAGGCGATAATATTCGGTATTGGCACTGGGGGTATAGTAGCCGCTGCCGTCCGGCCATTTGTGGGGCTGCTCCGCCCCCTCTTGGTGAATTTCATAATGCTGGGGCAC
>JAVXKN010000163.1:0-2942 GCA_036647315.1 Oscillospiraceae bacterium
GCGGACGCAGGCGGCGGCGGCACCGTGGCGGTCTACATGGCGGAGCGTGACATTGACACCCTGGACGCAGGCGTCCCCGTCCTCTCCATGCACGCCCCCTTTGAAACGGTCTCCAAGCTGGACTGCTACATGACCTACAAGGGCATGAAAGCCGTCTACATGGCGAAATAAGTTCCAAATAGCGCGAAAAAGCAGCCGATTTTATAAATCGGCTGCTTTTTTTACCTCATTATAGGAACAGCTCCGGCTCCTGCCGGGTGCTGCACTTCTGGGCGAAGGCTTTTTCCGCCACACCCAGCATCAGCGGGTTTAACTTGCGGGCGTGGGTGGGGCAGACCTTGATGCACCGCATACAGGAGATGCACCGCTCTTTATCTGTCTCCTTGGGGTTTTCCGCCGGAATGGCACCTGTCGGGCAGTTTGCGGCGCAAACGCCGCATTTGGTGCAGTTTTTGCCGCCCTGGGGCTTCATGGGTACGCCGCCGTAACTGCGGAAGGGCTTGTTCCCCGGCAATTCTAAAGCGGGAATTTGGGCAATCGTTTCGGCGTCCTGCAGTTTTTTCCACGCTTTTTGGGCAAACTCTTGGATGCGCGCGGTATCTGCGCTGTCCGGCCTGCCGGCGGCCACGGAGTGCATGATGGAGTGCTCCGTCACAAAGGCGGCAGCCGCCACCGTTACAAAGCCGTTCTGCTCTACCAGCTCCTTGAGTTCCAAAAGCGCGTCCTCGTAGGCGCGGTTGCCGAAAGTGGCCAGCAAAATGGCGGGCGTTTTGTCCCCCCGCATCGCCCCAAACCGCTCTACCGCCGTCTGCGGCACTCTGCCGCCGTAGACAGGAACGCCGAAAATGACAAGCTGGTCGGCGGTAAAACGCTCCGCCCTGCCCCGCTCCGAAAAGCAGGTCACGTCTACTGTTTCCGCCGGAATCGGCAGCTCTGCCATCATGGTTTTTGCGATTTTTAACGTGGATTCTGTGGGGCTGAACACCACAGCCGTCTGCTTTTTCAGATTCATAGGATAGCCTCCCTTTATAAGCCCTATTATAGTCCTCCTCACGTCAGCTGGCAAGAGCTTAACCAATACCGCGCAAGGAATTGACGCTGACAACTTTTTGTGCTATACTAAGTCTATTCTAAATAGAAAAGTTGAGGTGGGTATTCTTGGACAGTAGCGTAGGCCGAAGTAAAACGGGCGGTAAGCCGAACATGACATGCAGGAAACACCCATCGGTGTTGCGTTTTTGACGCAATGCCTCCTTTTTTGTGGTGTGTGCTGCTGCCCTGTCCGGTTTCGGATGCGGCAGCATTTTTATGCCCAAAAAGGAGGAAAATATGGATAAAAAAGTTCTATTAACGCTCATTGAGCAAAAAAAGTTCAAAGCAATTCACGAGGTCCTGTCGGTTTATAACCCGGTAGATTTGGCACTGCTCCTCTCCGAGCTGGACAACGAGCATCTGGTCATCGCCTTCCGCATTTTGGAAAAGGAACAGGCGGCGGAGGTCTTTTCTCAGATGGACAACGACGTGCGCCAGACCCTTTTGGAGTCCTTCACCAATCAGGAGGTCAAAAGCCTTCTCAACGCCATGTTCACCGACGACGCGGTGGATTTTTTAAGCGATATGCCCGCCAACGTGGTGACACAGCTGCTGGACGGCATCGACGGGGACACTCGGCGGGACATTAACCACCTGCTCCAGTACTCGGAGGACAGTGCCGGCAGCATTATGACGGTGGAGTTCATCGAGTTTTCCCCGAAAATGACGGTGGCCCAGGCCCTGCAGAAAATCCGCACCATCGGCATTGACAGCGAAACGGTGTACACCTGTTATGTGGTGGAAAAACACAAGCTTTTGGGCATCGTCACCGCCAAGGATTTGCTGGTGAGTAGCGACGACACCCTGGTGGGCGACCTGATGATTGAGAGCTATATCTCCGTCCACACCGGCGACGACCGCGAGGAAGCCGCCAATCTGTTCCGCAAATACGGCCTCATCGCCATCCCCGTGCTGGACTCCGAGGACTGCATCGTGGGCATCATCACCTTCGACGACGCTATCGACGTTTTGACCGAGGAGACCACCGAGGACATTCACAAGATGGCGGCTATGGCGGCCTCCGACGCGCCCTACCTGAAAACCTCCGTCTTTAAGCACGCCCGCAACCGTATCGTCTGGCTTTTGGTGCTCATGTTCTCCGCCACCATCACCGGCACCATCATCTCCCAATATGAAAACGCCTTTACCCTCATTCCCATGCTGGTCTCCTTCATCCCCATGCTGATGGACACCGGCGGCAACTGCGGCTCCCAGAGCTCCACCCTCATCATCCGCGGTTTGGCGGTGGATGAGCTGCATTTTTCCGACACTCTGCGGATTCTCTGGAAGGAATTTCGGGTGTCCCTCATCGTGAGCGTGGTGCTTGCCATCGCCAACGGCGGGCGAATTTACCTCATGTACCGCGATTTCTCCCTGGCACTGGTAGTCTCCCTCTCCCTTGCAGCCACAGTGGTTGCGGCAAAGCTCATCGGCTGTATGCTCCCCATTCTGGCAAAAAAGTGCCGGGTAGATCCGGCGATTATGGCCTCCCCCATCATCACCACCATCGTGGACACCTTTTCCATCGTCATCTATTTCAACATCGCCACGGCGGTATTCAAATTATAACGCCAAGGCGCAATCTACGTCTTGCAAAAGCCCGCGCTCTGTGGTAGAATAGCTAAGTCCCACAGAGGTATGCGTCCGTAGCGCAATGGATAGAGCGTCAGGTTCCGGTCCTGAAGGCTGGGGGTTCGAGTCCCTTCGGGCGTACCAAATTTAGAGCACTTCTGCAACAGCAGAAGTGCTCTAATTTTATACCCTTGCTCTCTACCGCCAAAATGTGTGCGCCTTTGGCTTCCCATTTTGGGAAGGGACTTCGCTCGTAAAAAATGTGCCACAGGCACCTT
>JAVXKN010000164.1:0-2913 GCA_036647315.1 Oscillospiraceae bacterium
CGGCACCAAGCGGAAACTGCAAAAAAAGAGCTAAAGAAGGGGCGCTGCATGATATGCAGCGCCCATTTATTTTACCGAAAAAACCATAAAATCAGCAGACAGTGCCCCGCCAGCATGAGCGGCAGGCCGTAGCGGAACTGGGGGTGGCGGGTTTTGTGGCGAAAGAGGAACATCCCCAAAAGTCCCCCCAAGCTGCCCCCTATAAGGGCGGTGCCCAACAGGACTTTTTCGGGAATTCGCCAACGGCGGCGCTGGGCCTTGTATTTATCCGCCCCCATGAGGCAAAAACACAGGAGATTCACCCCCGCCAAATAGTAGAATAATCCCACAGTTTCGCCCCCTGACACAAGATGTTGATGTCCCCTATCTTAACACACTTTTTGCCCCCTGTAAAACGGATTTTTTTCGGGAAATAGCTGTTCAACTGACAAAATAAGTGCTACAATAACAATGTATAAGTGTCGGGGTATTGAATCCCGGGGACGCAGTGAAGGAGCGCGAGGGATGAAAGGGAAAAAATGGGCACCGGGGTTCCTCCTGGTTGCCGCCGGACTGCTGCTGGCGCTGTCCCTCTTTTTGCTGTGGCGCTCGGCCCATCCGGCCCTCCCCCAGCCTGCCATTACGCCGCCCCCCACCGCCTCTGTTACCGTCTCCCCCACCCCCACGCCGACAGAGACACCCCCCGCGCTGGAATCTGACGGCCTGCCTCACGACCAGCTTTTCATCACCGTGGAGCGGCAAAAGTACCAGTCCGGCGACCTGCAACTCAAAATTCCCAAGCTCTCCGTGGATGTGCCGGTACTCAACGGCGTGGACCCCGCCACCCTGCTGCAGGGCATCGGGCTGTACGATTACGCCCAGCTGCCCGGCGACGGCGACCGGAACGTCTCCATTGCGGGCCACCGCAACGGCGTCCGCAACGGGGTGATTACCGACGATATGCCCTTTTATTATTTGGATACGCTCACTGACGGCGACTGCCTCTACCTCACCGACGAGAGCCATATTTATCAGTACGGTTTCGAGGACCAAACCGTGGTGGAGCCTGACGATTGGGGCCCCATTTACAGCCAGGGTTTCTCCTGCCTGACCCTCACCTCCTGCACCCCCATCACCACCGCCACCCACCGCATCATCATCCGCGCCCGCCTGCTGGACACCTTGGACTTGACCGATGACTACGCCTACCCCGCCACCGTGGAGAAGGAGTGACCTCTATGAAAAAACGCATATTAGCCGTGGTGCTTGCAGTGGCCCTTGTGGCGTCACTGGGCATTTTGGCGGTCTTTGCCGGCAATATCCCCGCCGTGACCGAGCGGAAAACCGGCGTGACGGTGTATCAGAACACCAAGGCGGCGGTGGATGCCTCCAACCTTGCCGAGGGGTACCTCTTAGTCTCCTACACCGGCGGCAAGCAGGTGCGTACCCGGGTGCAGATTGCGAAAACCGGCGGCGTGGGCTATCTCTACGAGCTGAAAAACGACGGCACTGTGGAGACCTTCCCCCTCACCGAGGGCGACGGGGACTACACCATCAAAATTTACGAGAACGTGGGGGGCAACAAATACGCCACCGCGTACAGCTGCAGCGTCGCCATGAAGCTGCGGGACCCCTTCCTCCCCTTCCTCTACCCCAACCAGTTTGTGAATTTTACGGAGAGTTCCAACGTGGTAAAGACGGCGAAAACCATCACCAAAAACAGCAAAACCGACCTTGAAAAGGTCACGGCGGTCTTTGATTACGTGGTGGACAACTTCACCTACGACTACGAGCTGGCGAAAAACGTCAAGAGCGGCTATGTGCCTGTGGTGGATGCCGTGCTGAAAAGCAAAAAGGGCATCTGCTTCGATTATGCCGCCGTGATGGCCTCCATGCTCCGCAGTCAGAAAATCCCCTGTAAGCTGGTGGTGGGCTACGCCGGCGAGGTTTACCACGCCTGGATTAACGTCTACATTCAGGGCGAGGGCTGGGTGGACAAGGCCATCTATTTCGACGGAAAGAGCTGGAGCCTGATGGATCCCACCTTCGTCTCCAGCGGCAAGCGGAGCGACCAGATTATGAAATACGTCACCACGGAGAAAAATTACACCCAGAAATTCGCGTACTAATAAAAAGGCGGAGCCAGTGCCTGCGGACCCCATCGGGCTGCAAGACGCCGGCCCGCTTTTTTCCTGCTGCAACACTGTTTATGAGGAGGGACTGCCATGAAAATGCTCAGTGCTGAGGTGCTCTCAGTCCTCTGCTGGAAGCTGACGCTGCTTGCAAGGGCGGGGGTTTCCGCCGGGGAGCGGGCATCCCTTTTGTTGGAGGACAACGAGGACAAGGCTCTGTCCGACATTTTGGGGCAGGTGGCAAAACACTTGGAGGAGGGCGCCGCCCTCTCCGCCGCACTGGCTGCCACCGGCGTTTTCCCCGACTATCTGGTGCGGATGCTGGAAATCGGACAGGCGGCGGGCCGTGAGGAGCAGGTGCTCTCCGACCTGACGGACTATTACCGCTGGGAGGCGGATACCCGGGGCACCCTCCGCCGTGCCATGGCCTATCCCGCCATGATGGCGGCGCTCATCGCCGTGATTTTCAGCGTGCTCCTCTCTCAGGTGCTCCCCATGTTCACCCGGGTGTTTGAGCAGATGGGGCAGCAGCCCTCTCGGCTCACCTTGGCGCTACTCTCCATGGGGGACGTGAGCCGTTATGTAGCCGCCGCCCTCTGCGTTTTGCTGGTGGGTGCCGCGGTGTGGCTGATTTACAGAATCAATCGTGGGGGGAGCCTACCCATGGGGAAGGCCGCCGCCGCGCTGGATAGGAGCCGTTTTTCCTCCGCCATGAGCCTGATGCTCTCGGCGGGTTTGCCCTTGGACGAGGCCATGGAGCGGACGGAAAAGCTGCTGAGCACCTCCCGACTGGGCGAAAAAG
>JAVXKN010000165.1:0-2909 GCA_036647315.1 Oscillospiraceae bacterium
GTCCAAGGCACTGGTGGCCTCGTCCAAGTAGAAGACAGCGGGATTTGCCAGTATTGCGCGGGCGATGAGCAGCCGTTGGCGTTGACCGCCCGAAATGGTGCTGCCGTCCTCGTTGACCAGAGTTTGCAGACCCATGGGCATCTGGGCAATGTCCTCCAGCAGACCCACACGCTCCAACGCGCTGTTGACCGATTCACTATCCGTATGGCGGGCGGCGATGGTCACGTTTTCCCAGATGGAGCCGGGAATCAGCTTGCCGTCCTGAAGCACCACGCCCAGCTTTTTGCGGAGCTCCCGCTTGTCCAGAGAGTCGATGTCCAGACCGTCGTAGTAGATTTTGCCGACGGTGGGGTGCTCAAAGCCCAGGAGCAGTTTGAAGAGGGTGGATTTTCCGCAGCCCGAGCTGCCTACGATACCCACATACTCCCCCGGGTGGATGTGAAAGGACAGGTCTTCCAGCACCAGATGCTCGCTGCCCTCGTAGCGGAAGGAGAGGTTACTCACGTCAATGTCGCCGGTCAACTTGCCGGGCTGGGTGGCACCCGCCTGCCGTTCGGGCGGGGTCTCCAAAATGGGCTTAAGCTGCTCATAGGCGGGAATGGCACCGCTGGAGGAGAAAAGAGCCTGCACCATATCAATAAAGGCAGCGGAAAAAGCCGCGAAGGCAGCCTGAAGACCCATGAGTTCGCCGATGGAGAATGCGCTGCCTCCGGCTATAATTTGGGAGTAGAACATCAGCGTAGTTAGAGCGGGCAGCAGCATAATTAGGAGGTTTGCAAAGAGGGTAAGCCGATCGCTTTCCTGACCCAGCCGTTTGGCTGTGGTGTAGGGCTTGAGGTATTCCAGCAGTGCGCGGTTTTCCACCCCGGCGACGCGGATTTTGGCAATGCCGCTCAGGGTCTGGTAAATGCGGTTATTGGCCTCCACATCGGCGGTAAGGATGGCGCGCTCCTTTTTGATTTGCCACAGGTTGAGCACCATAACCACAGCCACCACCACCAGCAAAATACCGAGGGCGAGCCAGGTGAGACGGCTGCTGTAAGCGAACATACGGCAGAGAAAGAAGACGGAAAAGAGCACACCCACCAGAGCGGACAGCACTGCGTTATAGAGCGCGGGCACTACGGAGGAGACACCCATGGCGTAAAGACCCAGATGGGTCGCGCTAAACTTGTCCAAAAAATTCTGGGGGAGGTTGAACACCCGGTCGAGAAGAGCTGCCTGCAAATTGTATTTGGAGGAGGACTCCATACGAAACAGGGCGTAGTTTTTAACCAGCGTGAAGCACAGAAGTCCCCCCGTGGTGCTGAACATCAAAAGGCAGAACTGCCAGAGCCCTGTGGCATCGCCCATGGGGATATAGAGGTCGTAAAGCTGCTGGTTGAGGTAGGGGAGCAGCAATCCCACCAGCGTCACCAGCAGGAACATTAGGAAAAAAGCCAGCAAATCGCCCAGTCGCACGGTGCGCCACATGGCCTTGAGAAAGTCGCGCAGGCCAAGCTTTTTCTGCTCCAGCGGCGGGTAGATGACCCAGGCGTTTGTGTCCAGACCGGCCGATTCCTTTGCAGTCAGACGTGTTTTGGTACCCGACTGTGGGGTGTAGAGTGCGTAGGAGTGGCTACTGGTGGACAGGCAGACCAAGGGGGTATCCTTCTCCGCGGCAAAGACCAGCAGGGAACCCATGTCCCGCCGGAACCAGCCCTCCTCCAGCACCACCTCACGGCAGAGAAAGCCGGAGAGGTCGGCCATGTCCTGCAGGGTGAAACGATGCCCCCGGGACTCCAGCAGGGCTTCATAGCTCACAGGCTCAATCCCTTCGGCCTGACAGAGAAGAGCCACTGCGTCATAGAGCGGGTGGCCGGTTCTGCCGGAAAAGCCCACGTCGTGGCGGCTGAAGAGGTCGGCAATGCGATGCAGGCCCTCCTCGTAAACCGTGTGCTGCTCCTTGGCGGCGCGGTAGATGTCGCCCTCTTCCCGGACTAGGCGCAGACGGTAAAACTCGGCCAATGCCTCCTCAGGAGGTACTCCCGGCATGGTTGGGAGGGCACAGCGGCGGAGCAAATCTTCCATCAGAGCAGGGCTGCCCTGACCCCCGTCCCGGCGCAAAAGCGCGGCACTTTCCGCCATCAGGGCGAACTGCCAGCGCAGCCCCTCCCCGTCCTGATAATCCAGAGCGGGCAGGCTGTCACCCTCGTTTAGGGCGCAGAGAAAAAACCGTCGGGAGGACTGTCCCTCCCGCTGGTGAAAGATGTAGAGATAGACCGTGCCCTCTAAAACGGTGAAGGCATCGTCGGAGCGGTGGGTAGCATATTGCTGACCGCCCATAAGCCTAATGAGTTCCTGATCCATACTCGCTCCCCTTTGCTCGTTCTATAAAATGCGGCTGACAAAGCGCATTTGTTCAGTGGATATCACATGGTGCCCAGCAGGCGTTGGTAGTGACCCTCTTGATGGATCAGCTCCTCATGGCTGCCCCGCTGGACGACCCTGCCCCGCTCCAGCACGAGAATTTCGTCGCAGTCCCGTATGGCAGACAGGCGGTGGGCCACAATGACACAGGCGCAGCCCCGCCGCTTGATGCGGTTGATAATCTCCTGCTCAGTGAGCGGGTCAAGCGCGCTGGTGGCTTCGTCCATAATGAGGAGACTGGGGTTTTGCACCAGTGCCCGGGCAATCTCCAGCCGCTGGCGTTGCCCGCCCGAGAGATTTTTCCCGCCCTCCTGAAGCATATAGTCGTAAGCCCCCGGTTTCCGGGTAATGATATCGTGAATACAGGCATCCTTTGCGGCCTGCACCAAGTCCTCGTCTCCAATGTGCCGGTTCCAAAGGGTCAGATTGTCCCGCACGGTGCCTGAGAAGAGCATGACCTCCTGTGAGACGGTGGCCACGCTGGAGCAGAGCACTTCCTT
>JAVXKN010000166.1:0-2900 GCA_036647315.1 Oscillospiraceae bacterium
TGCTGGAAAAGCAAAAAGAGGGCAAGAAAAAGATGCGTAGCCTAGGCAGCGTCCAGCTCCCCACCGAGGCCTTTATGGCGGTGCTGAAATTGGACGAGGAGTAGGAAATTTTCCTCTTTACAATATAAGGTAGCTATGATATACTACCTAAGCATGTAAACATGCCTACCCTTTGCTTCGCACTTCGCTTTCACCGGCGGGCGGCGCAGCTTCGGGCAAATTGATTAAAAAGGTGGAACTCAACTATGATTCGCAAGGACGAAAAGACGGCAGTCATCGACGCCAACCGCACACACCCCACGGACACCGGTTCTCCCGAGGTCCAAATCGCCATCCTCACCGCTCGCATCACCGAGCTCACCGAGCACCTGAAGCTGCACATCCACGACAACCACAGCCGCCGTGGCCTGCTGAAAATGGTCGGTAAACGCCGCAAAATGCTGGACTATCTGGCCAGCAAGGACATTCAGCGTTATCGTGATATCATCGCGAAGCTGGGCATCCGCAAGTAAGTTCGCTCAAAGGGTGGCACAGGGAAAACCCTGCGCCACCCTTTTTTCACTATCTCGCACTATGGAAGCCACCCGCTTTTAGCAGTTGAAAACGCGCTCAACACCGCTCCCGTTGAACCCGGTTTCAAGTGCTAAAAAAGATTCGGGTCTTCCATAGAAAATTAAAAGGAGGACACATTATGTCAACCATCATCACCCAGAAGCAGTTCACCAATCGCAAGGTCTACACCTCCGAGCTGGCAGGCCGCCCCCTCACCATCGAGGTGGGGAAAATGGCAGAGCTGGCCAACGCCTCCTGCATGGTCACCTACGGCGAAACCTCCGTTCTCGTGGCGGTCACCGCCTCCGCAAAGCCCCGTGACGGCGTGGATTTCTTCCCCCTGTCCGTGGACTTTGAAGAGAAGCTGTACGCTGTGGGCCGGATTCCCGGCTCCTTCATGCGCCGTGAAAGCCAGCCCTCTCTCCCCGCCGTGCTGGCCTCCCGCGTCATCGACCGCTCCATCCGCCCCCTGTTCCCGTATGATTACCGCAACGATGTCGTCGTCACCTGCACCATCATGAGCGTTGACTACGACTGCGTCCCCGAAGTTGCCGCTATGATCGGTGTCTCCGCCTGCCTCTCCTACTCCGACATTCCCTGGAACGGGCCTATCGGCTGCATGAGCGTGGGCTATGTGGACGGCAAGCTGGTGATGAACCCCAACCAGGAAGAGCGCAAGACCACCCAGATGGAAGTCACCGTTGCCGCCTCCGCCGAAAAGGTGATTATGATTGAGGCCGGTGCCAAGGAAATCGACGATAACATCATGTACGAGGGCATCGTGGCAGGCCACGCTGAAATTCAGAAGCAAATCGCGCTGATTAACCAGATTGTGGCGGAAATCGGCAAAGAGAAAATGACCTACGACCACGCCGACTTCGACCAGAACCTGTTTGACGAAATTGTGGCCTTCGGTCTGGAAAAAGCCAAGGTCTGCATGGACACCGACGATAAGAACGTCCGTGAAGCCCGCTGGAACGTCTTTGTGGACGAGCTCCACGCCCAGTTCCTCACCAAGTACCCCAACATGGACCAGTACATGGAGGAAATTACCTACAAGCTTCAGAAGAAAATCGTCAAGGCTTGGCTCCTGGAGGGCCACCGTGTGGACGGCCGCAAGAAGAACGAAATTCGTCCTCTGGCTGCCGAAGTGGGCGTTCTGCCCCGGGTCCACGGCTCCGGCATGTTCACCCGCGGACAGACCCAAGTTTTGTCCATCTGCACCTTGAACACCCTCTCTGCCAACCAGAAGCTGGACACCATCTGGGAAGAGACCGAGAAGCGTTATATGCACCACTACAATTTCCCCTCCTACTCCGTGGGTGAGGCCCGTGGCTCCCGCTCCACCAACCGCCGCGAAAAGGGCCATGGTGCCCTTGCAGAGCGCGCGCTGGACGCTGTCATGCCCACCGTGGAGGATTTCCCGTACGCCATCCGCGTTGTCTCCGAGGTGCTCTCCTCCAACGGCTCCACCTCTCAGGGCTCCATCTGCGGCTCCACGCTGGCCCTCATGGACGCAGGCGTGCCCATCACCGCACCTGTGGCCGGCATTTCCTGCGGTCTGATTCAGGACGACAACGGCGGCTTCACCACCTTTATCGACATTCAGGGCGTGGAAGATTTCCACGGCGAGATGGACTTTAAGGTTGCCGGCACGAAAAAGGGCATCACCGCCATTCAGATGGATCTGAAGAACGACGGTCTGTCCCACGCCATCATCAAGGAAGCACTGGAGATTACCAAGGATGCCCGCTACGCGATTTTGGACGAGATTATGCTCCCCTGCATCGCCGAGCCCCGTAAGGAAGTCTCCCAGTTCGCCCCCAAAATGACGAAGATGAAGATTGACGCTGACAAAATCCGCGAAGTCATCGGCTCCGGCGGCAAGGTCATTCAGAAAATCTGCGCCGACACCGGCGCGAAAATCGACATTGAGGACGACGGCACCATCTACATCTCCGGCATTGACGCCGCCGCCTGCGATGCCGCCAAGCACATCATCGAAACCATCGTCTTTGTCCCCGCTGTGGGTCAGCTGTATTACGGCAAAGTGGTTCGCATTCTGCAGTTCGGCGCGTTTGTAGAGCTTGCCCCCGGTAAGGACGGCATGGTGCACATCTCCAAGCTCTCCGACCGCCGTGTGGAAAAAGTCGAGGACGTGGTGAACATCGGCGACATGATCTGGGTCAAAGTCACCGAAGTCGACGAAAAGGGCCGCGTAAACCTCTCCTATAAGGACGCTCTTGCAGACATGAAGCAGCAGGGTGCCAAGAAGTAAGTTCGCATTTTATGAAAAGACGGCTGACCGAAAGGTTAGCCGTCTTTTTCGCGGGATGGGGACGGATTGC
>JAVXKN010000167.1:0-2894 GCA_036647315.1 Oscillospiraceae bacterium
CGTTGCTCGCCTAGGAACAAAAAAAGAACTGCTATGATTGTCGGTTTTCGCCCCCAGCCCCGCAGGGCCGTCCCTGCAGTATCTTCATACAGCGACGGGCCGCCCCTGCACGGCTGGGAACAAAAAAAGAACTGCTATATTTGCCTAGGCCGCGCAACGTTGCCCTGCCGTATCTTCATACAGCGACGGGCCGTCCCTGCACGGCTGGGAACAAAAAAACAAATCGCTATGGGGCTGGTTTTTTGGAACGCCACTTGCGGAGACAAGTGGATTATACTTTTTCCGGTGCCGGGTAGGTGACGCCGTGGGTGTCTACGGTGATGGTGAGGATTTGCTGGGGGAGGCGGGGGCGGTCGGCGCGGTCACAGCCTACGCTGACGATTTCGTCCGCCACGTCCAGACCCTCAGTGAGTTTGCCGAAGGAGGCGTACTGGCCGTCCAGATGGGGGGCTTTTTCCACCATCAGGAAGAACTGGCTGCCGGCGGAGTTGGGGGAGGCGGCACGGGCCATGGAGAGAACGCCCTTGTCGTGCTTCAAATTGTTTTCAAAGCCGTTGCCGGTGAACTCGCCCTTAATGGAATAGCCGGGGTCGCCGGTGCCGGTGCCCTTGGGGCAGCCGCCCTGAATCATGAAGCCGGGGATGCAGCGGTGGAAGATGAGCCCGTTGTAGAACCCCGCATTCACCAGAGAGATGAAGTTATTGACGGTGTTGGGGGCAATTTCCGGGTAGAGCTCGCCAGACATGGTTTTGCCGTTTTGCATGGTGATGGTAAATGTGGGATTGGACATGGGAGACACTCCTTTTTATATTGGTTTTGAATTATCGATTTCTATTTTTCATGGCGCGGTCCATTTCTCGTTTGGCATCTGCGGCGGCGGCGGAGTCCCGCTTATCGTAGAGCTTTTTGCCCTTGGCAAGGCCGATTTCCAGCTTCACATGGGGGCCGAGAAAGTAGAGGGAGAGGGGGATGAGGGAGTACCCCTCCTGCCGGGTCACATCGAAAAGCTTGCGGATTTCCCGCTTGTGCATTAAGAGCTTTTTGGGCCGTCTGGGGTCTTTGTTGAAGATGTTCCCCTGCTCGTAGGGGGAGATGTGGACCCCGTGGGCGATTATTTCGCCGTCCTTCACGATGCAGTAGGCATCCTTCAGGTTGGCGTTGCCCAGACGGAGGGATTTTACCTCAGTACCCGCTAGAGCGATGCCCGCTTCATAGGTGTCCTCAATGAAATAATCGTGGCGGGCTTTGGGATTTTTTGCGATGATTTTTTTCTCCTGGGGCAATGAGGGCACCTCCTTTGGTCGAAATGATATTTTATGCTATAAAAAGCCGACTGTCAAGGGGAAAGCCGTCAGGACATCGTGCATCTCTTTCATGGCCTATTCTACCCATTTTTCGGCTCCTTGTCAATCATGGTAAAATGCCCGCCCCTGCCGCATCGGGTAGGGGCGGGCATTTCTCCCTTATTCTGCGATAACGAAGCGGATTTTGCCGCCCTCACTGGCGGGACGGTCGTAGTAAACCGTGAACCGGGTGCTGTAAGCCTTAGTCGCATCCAGCGTGGCGAACCAATCTTTGGTGATGCTGTTGTAGCACTGCTGGTCGATGTTGGGGTCGATGGCGAATATCTGACCATTGGCTACCACGGTATTTTCGCTAAAGTCGGAGCGGCGGACACCCTCCACCTTTTTCAGCTCTACCCAACCTGCCAGCTTAGGCACACCGTTGAGGTTTTCCAGAGAGGCCACAACACCGACGGGGGAGTCCTTCAAGTTGCTGAAGTCCACACCTGTAACCATGGTGGGCAGGGCCTTGCCCCGGTTCTGAACGCTGATGGTGGCGTTGGTGTAGGACATGGAATCGCCGGAGGAACCTATGGCGGGGGTAAACTTGGGGAAGCCGTAGGTGTAGCGGTCGCCGGTGACGTTTTCCAGCACCATCAGGTCAATCTCGTTTTTGAAGTTGGTGCTGATATAGATAATCTGCTCAGAGGAGACCGTAGAGGCGGTGACAGCACCCAGAGCCACGGGGAAGAGCTGGCTGGAGCCAACGCGCTCGTAGATGGCGGCACCGGGAGCCACATTGAGGGAGCCCACTGTACCGTTCTTCACGTTCCAAGAGCCGCCGGCGGCGGAGCCGGAGAGCACACGGAGGGACAGGTCGCCCACCCGAGAGGAGGAGACCTCCACTAATTGCCCGGAGAGCGTGGCGGCGGCGGACTCGCTCATAGAGATTTTGCCGCTGACCTTGATACCGATGGTGAGGTCCACAGTGGCTGTCATACCGCCGGCACCTGTGCTGACGGTGGCAGTGCCCACGGCGGTACCGCTGGCAGTGGAGGGTTTCACCGCGCCGGCAACCTTGTTGTCGCCGGTGAGGAGCAGGGTCATGGTGTCGCCCACCTTGAACTTGGCAAGGTCCTCCAAGGCGCAGTCCAAAACGGTGAAGTCATAGCCCATCACCCTGATGGTAACAGGGCTTGTGGGGCTGGGAGAGGCGGTTTCGTAAGCACCGGTGATGCGGTGGTCGGAAACGGTGAGTACGCCGGTGTTCAAGTTGAAGGTACCCACGTCGTACAGGCGGATATCCGACAGGGTGGCGGGGGAGCCGTTCTTGACGATGGTGAACTTAGTGTCGCCCCCGGTGATGGCGGCGAAGGGGTTGCCCGAGGTGCCCCGTGCTACCATGGCGATGTCACCCTGCTCGCTGCCCAGTCCGTAGATGGAGGAGAGGTGGCCGCCGGCATTGTAGGTGAGGGTGAGGGTATCACCGATTTTGATGCTGGAATAGGACAGGGCGTAGGTGCTGGCCCCCTTGTCAGAAATCCAAGTGGGGGTGGCACCGTCCACCAAAATGGTCTCGCCGCCCGCGACTTTGAAGAAACGTGCCTCCGG
>JAVXKN010000168.1:0-2862 GCA_036647315.1 Oscillospiraceae bacterium
GGTCCAGTAGCTCTAACTCAAATCCCTCCAGCGCGGAGCGCAAAAGAGCCTCGCTGTCCATGCCCCGTTCCAGCGCGGCAGTGACCGGCCCTAAGGCGGCAACACCCGCCTCGATTTTGGAAATAGTCTCCTCGTCGGCACCGGGGAGAAGCTGGATAAGATACCCGCCGGCCTGCAGAACCGACTGGTCACGGTCTACCAAAACCCCCAAAGCGCACACCGTGGGCACCTGCTCGCTCTCTGCGAAGTATGCGGCAAAGTCCTGGGCGATTTCCCCGGAGACCAAGGGGACGGTGCCCACATAGGGCTCCTTCAAATTCAGGTCTTGAATGACGGTGAGAGACCCCACCATGCCCACGGCGGCACCCACATTCAGCTTCCCATCAGGGCGCAGTTTCAGGTCTATCTGGCCGTTTTGCAGGTAGCCCCGGACGTTACCCTGCGCATCGGAAACCACGTTGATGGCACCCAACGGGCCGTCACCCTTGATGCGGACAGTGACAGAGCCTTCTTCGTTTTTTAGCTGACTGCCAATCATGGAGGTGGCCAGCAATGTTCTCCCCAGCGCGGCGGTTGCCACCGGCAGGGTTTTATGAATCTGTCGCGCCCGCTCCACCAAATCCTTGCCAGAGATGGCGATAGCTTTAACAGGCGCGCCGGTTGCAATCATTCTGATGAGTTCGTCCATACACTATAAATCCTTTCGCGATAAATCCTTTTGTGCTAGGAAAAAAATTCGCTCGTCGCTGTCATTGGGTGCCCGCAGCTTGCGGTCGCCGTACTGCTTAATGTGAGAAAAGCCCGCCTCACGGAGATAGCCTGTCAGCTCCTCCGGGGTGTAGGCGTACTCCTGGTGAAGTTCCTCGCCCCGGACCCAGTGTTTGCCGTCCTTGCGGAAAACATCCATGAAGTAGGAACAGATATGCCGCTTTTCGGAAAACTCCCCCCGCCAGACGCAGTAGGTGTCCTCCGTCTCGTCCAGAAAAATCTGGCCGTCCATCTCCGCCAAGGCTCTTGGCGTTTTCACGTCAAAGACAAAAACCCCGCCGGGCATGAGAAAGAGGTGGACGCGTGCGAAAGCCCGTCGCAGCGCGGCGGGCCGGGTGACGTAGTTCATGCTGTCCAGAGAGGAGACGCAGCCGTCGATGGTGCCGTACAAATCCAGCTTCTCCATGGCCTGGTGGAGAAAAATAGGGGGTTCTGCGCCGTCCAGATCACGGGCCTTTTCCGCCGCCTCTGCCAGCATATCCTCGGATAAATCCACCCCCAGCATCTCGTACCCCCGCTCTGCCATCAGGCAGGTGAGGGTGCCGGTGCCGCAGGCCAAATCCAGGACGGTTTTCATCTCCGGGCATTTGTGCTGTTTTAGGAGTTTTTCCAAAAAGTCGGCAAAATCCTCATAGTCCACGTCCCGGGTGAGGGTGTCGTAGCTGCCGGCGAGAAATCCGTAGCTACTCATGGATTTTGTCCTTGTCCCACAGGGGGCGGACACGGGGCAGCACGTCCTGATAGCCACTGGCACCGTAGTGCAGCGCACGGTTTACCCGGCTGATGGTTGCGCTGGAGGCCCCGGTGCGCTCTAAAATGTCGTTATAAATCATGCCGTCGTCCAACAGGAGTGCCACCTCAAACCGCTGCTCCATGGCCCCAATTTCAGCCACCGTACACAGGTCTTGAAAGAACCGCTTACACTCGTCCACTGACTGAAGGGAAAGAATGGTTTCATACAGAATATTGCCGTGAACCTTACATTCGTTTTTTGTCATGGTAATCTCCTTTTCTTTCTGTCATTTGCTTTCACATCCTACCACAATAAAGTGCGAAAGTAAAGAGGGTAGCGGCAAATCCTTGTGAAAAATTGCACAAAGTCAGAAGTAACCATATTTTACCATTCGCCCAGACAAGAACAGTTGCAATTCAGCGTGAAAAGTGGTACTGTATTACGGACATATTGAATTGGCTACGAAAAAAAGGAGCGCGCTATTTATGAAGCAGAACGCCAAGCTGAGAGAATACGCAAAACTACTGATAAACCAGGGGGTTCACATGCTGGAAGGGCAGACCCTGAGCCTTGTTTCCCCCATTATTTGCGCCGACTTTGCCCGGCTGTGCGCCGAGTGCGCCTACGATGCCGGCGCCCGTGAGGTCATTATGGACTGGCGGGACGACGGCATGACCCGGCTCAAGTACCTCCGTGCCGACGAGCCGGTGTTTGACGAGGTTGCCCCCTGGGTGAAGCCCATGTACGACAATTTTTTGGAGAAAAAAGTCGCCAAGCTGGTGCTGCTGGCGGACGACCCGGAGGCACTTCTGGGGGTGGATTCCCGCCGGATTAACCGCGCCCAGCAGGCCCGGTACCCGTCTATCGAGGCCTACTCCAAGGCCCAGACCGCCAACGACTTCCAGTGGTGCGTGGCGGCGGTTTCCGTCCCTGTGTGGGCGGAAAAGGTGTTCCCCAGCCTCGATAGCGAAGATGCCGTTGCCGCCCTGTGGGACAAGATTTTTGCCTCTGTCCGCGTCACCGGGGACGGCACCGCCCCCGACAAATGGAGAACCCATATCGCAACCCAAAAGGTGCTCATCAAAAAGCTGAACGACTATAATTTTGAATCCCTCCGCTATAAAAATAGCCTGGGCACCAACCTCACCGTAGGCCTCCCCGAGGGGCACTACTGGTCCGGCGGCGCGGAAATGGCCAAGCTGGGTGTGGAGTTCATCGCAAACCTCCCCACCGAGGAAATTTTCACCCTGCCCCACCGTGAAAAGGTAAACGGCAGAGTCTATTCCTCCATGCCGCTGGTGCTGTCCGGCAACATTGTGGACGAATTTTGGATGGAGCTGAAAAACGGCAAAATCGTGGAC
>JAVXKN010000169.1:0-2862 GCA_036647315.1 Oscillospiraceae bacterium
TAGTGGGCGGCGGCTCCATCGGCGTGGAGATGGCGGAAAGTCTTATAAACGTGGGGCTGGACGTGACACTGGTGAGCCACGGCGACCATGTCATCGCCCCCCTGGACTACGATATGGCCTGCGACATTCACCACTACATTCGCTCCAAGGGCATCCATCTGTTGCTGAAAACCGGGGTGGACGGCTTTGAGACTGCCGGCGACAAGCTGGGCGTACTGCTCACCGGGGGCAAGGTCTGCGCCGACGTGGTCATTCTGGCTATCGGCGTGAAGCCGGACAGCAAGCTTGCCAGTGACGCGGGCCTCTCCTGCGACGGAAAGGGTGCCATTCTGGTGAATGACCGTATGGAGACCTCCCACGAGGACATTTACGCCGTGGGCGACGCCATCAAAATCGTCAACTTCGTCACCGGCCAGCCCGGATATGTTGCCTTGGCAGGCCCTGCCAACAAGCAGGGGCGCATCGCGGCAGACAACATCTGCGGGATTCCCTCCACCTTCCGCGGCACGCAGGGTTCGGCGGTGTGGAAGCTCTTTGACATGAGTATCGCCGTCACGGGGCTGAACGAAACCGGCGCAAAGGCCGCCGGGATAGACTATGACAAGGTGTATACCTTTTCACCCTCTCATGCCTCCTATTACCCCGGCGCGTCCAATATGAGCATCAAGCTGATTTTTGAAAAGGGCACCGGCCGAATTTTAGGTGGGCAGATTGTGGGCTTTGACGGGGTGGATAAGCGGTGCGACGTGCTGGCTACCGCCCTGCGCAGCCACCTGACCGTCTCCGACCTCACCCAGCTGGAGCTGTGCTACGCGCCCCCCTTCTCCTCCGCCAAGGACCCGGTGAATATGGCGGGCTTTGTGGCGGAAAACGTGATGACCGGCAAGCTCCGCCAGTATTTCTGGCAGGACGTGGCGGCTCTCGCAAACCGCAGTGACATCACCCGCTTAGACGTGCGCACCAAGGGCGAATACGCCCAGGGGCACATCGCAGATACGGTGAATATTCCCCTGGATTCCCTCCGTGAAAATTTGGAGGGGCTGGACAAGTCCAAACCCCTCTATGTGAACTGCCACAGCGGGTTGCGCAGTTATCTGGCCTGCCGCATTCTCACCCAAAATGGCTTTGACTGCTACAATCTGGCAGGGGGCTATCGGCTCTACGAGTCGGCCACCCGGGATATTCCCTTTGATGGGACCCCCAAACACGCCTGCGGCATCAATATCTAAAAAAGGAGCGGCCCATGAACGAAAAACAAAAAGTACAGCACCGGCCTTGGTTCAAACCGCTGATGTTTGCGCTGGTGGGCGGGCTGCTGGGATTTCTGTATTACCTGACCATCGGCTGTGCCAGCGGCACCTGCGCCATCACCTCCTCGCCGCTCTATGCAACCCTTTACGGCGGCATCATCGGGTATCTCCTCTCCCATGTGTTCACGAAAAGCAAATAAGAAAAATCCGTGGAAAAAGACAGCGTCTTTTTCCACGGATTTTTTATGCAGAAGCAATTAATAGGCGGTGAGGCCGGCATCGGCCACCAGAGTAGCACCGTTAATGAGGCTGGAATCATCGCAGGCCAAAAACAGGGTGGCAGTGGCGGTTTCGTAGGCGGTGCCCATCCGCTGATTGAGGCCCGCGCCCAGCATACATCTGCCGGCACCTAAGGGGCTGGGATGGGAGAAGTTCACCGCAACTTCGGTGTCCACGCCGCCGGGGCAGAGGGCGTTGCAGCGAATGTTCTGGTTTGCGTACATGAAAGCGGTATTTTTGGTGAGGGCAATCATCCCCGCCTTAGAGGCGGAGTAAGCGGCACCGGCGCGGCAGCCGTTGAGCCCGCCGATGGAGGCCACGTTCACAATCACGCCGCTCTGCTGGGCGGTCATGACGGAAATTGCCTTCCGGCAGCTGCACATGGGGCCGTAGAGGTTGACCTTCTGCACCTTGTCCCACATCTCGTCGGTGAGTTCGCCGATGGGGGTAAATTCGTCCATAATGCCGGCGTTATTCACCAGAATATCCAGCTTGCCAAAGGTCTTGACGGCGGTATCAATCATGTCCTCGTTGACTTCCCGGAGGGACACGTCGCCGGCATAGGGGAGAATGGTGCCTGCAAGGCCCTTTGCTTTCTCCACCAGTTCCTCTAAACGCTCTTTTCTGCGGGCAACGGCCACGACTTTGGCACCCTCTTTGGCGAACAGCAGGGCGATTTCCCAGCCCATGCCGGAGGACGCGCCGGTGACAACTGCTACTTTACCTTCTAATTTCATCGTGTGTATCTCCTTTTCGGTGTAATTTTTGAGTTCGTCTTATTCTACATGATTTTTTTCCATTTGTCATTTGTCCTTTTGCATATTTTTTTGGCACATTTCGGCGACAGCTGTGAAACGCGAAAAAGAAAACCACCAATCCGTAGTAATACGGTTTGGCGGTTTTCTTTTGGAGAGAGAGTGACTTTGTCAGGGAGTGACTTAGTCAGGAGGAGGAGTATCTTAGGAACCTCTGATGAAATCCCATCGCACATCTTGTCGGCATCTTTTTCGCCTGGACATCGCCAAAAATCCTTGGAATACGTCAGTATTCCTGCGGGTTTTTGGCTTGCCAGACAAAAAATCTGCTCGCCAATCTGCACAATGCGATTTCATCAGAGCTTCCTTTACACGAACAAGTCGGTAAAAACGAAGGTTCTGCAGTCTACCAGACCGCGGTTTGTCAGGCGCAGTTCCGGGATGCAGGCCAGGGAGAGGAGCGCCATGGTCATAAAGGGTGAGGGGAGTTTACAGCCAATGTGCTGCCAAGAGAGCCCCAGCTGTTCCGCCAGTGCAGACATTTCGTCGGGGCCCAATTCCCCCATCAGTCCCGCGAT
>JAVXKN010000170.1:0-2845 GCA_036647315.1 Oscillospiraceae bacterium
GGGATAACGTCGGGGACATCAATGCCCTCCTGAGGCTCCATTGCGGGCTCATCCTGGAGGATATTCATGCATAGGCGGACACATTCGTTGCAAATGTAGGCGTTGGGGCCCGCAATCACCCGGGTGACTTGCTCCTGATGCTTTCCGCAAAAAGAGCAACGAATGGACTTGTGCTCGTCGTTTTTAGCCATGCTCTCTCACCTCAATTTCTAATAAGAGCGGCGGTCGGATGGCCGCCGCTCTTACTGACAAGTATTAACTCAGCGTTTGGCAATGACTTTGTCGATGAGGCCGTATGCACAGGCCTCTTCGGCGGGCATGAAGTTATCACGCTCGGTGTCAATGGCAATCTGCTCAATGGGTTTGCCGGTGTTATCGGCAAGGATTTTGTTCAGCTTTTCACGGGTGCGGAGCATCCACTCGGCCTGAATCTTAATGTCAGAGGCCTGACCCTGGGTGCCGCCGGAGGGCTGATGAATCATAATTTCCGCGTTGGGCAGCGCAAGACGCTTTCCCTTGGTGCCGGAGGAGAGCAGGAACGCGCCCATGCTGGCCGCCATGCCGATGCAGATGGTGGAAACGTCACACTTGATGTACTTCATAGTGTCGTAAATCGCCATGCCGTCGGTGACAGAGCCGCCGGGGCTGTTGATGTAGAACTGAATGTCCTTATCCGGGTCCTGAGACTCCAAATAAAGCATCTGGGCTACAACGAGGGCGGAGGTGGTGGCATTGACCTCCTCGCCGAGGAAGATGATACGGTCGTTTAACAGGCGGGAAAAAATGTCGTAAGACCGCTCGCCACGATTGGTTTGCTCAACTACATACGGAACAAGGCTCATGGTTCAGACTCCTTTTTAATCAGTGCGTTTGATAGTTCAGTATACCCTCAAAATGGGGGTATATTCCAAAAGGCTGTCTCTTATTTCTCAGCCTTTTTTGCGGGCTTTTTGGCAGCGGGGGCTTTTTCTGCCTTGGGGGCGGTTTCCTTTTTCGCTGCGGGCTTTTTGGCGGCAGCGGGCTTCTTCTCGGCAGGTGCGTCAGCCTCTACTTTTTTTGCGGGTGCTTTCTTGGTGACAGTTGCCTTGCCGTCGGCCTTTACAGGGGCCTTCTTGGCAGCGGCAGGCTTTTTCTCTGCCTGCACCTTGCGGGCAGGGGCCTTGCCGATTTTTGCCTTCTCAATGATAAAGTCGGTGGCCTTCTGCAGCAGCACATCGTGCTCCATGTCCTTTGCGGGGACGGCGGCCTTTACTTTTTCCAGGTCCATGCTATATTCGTCGGCCAGCTTCTGATATTCCTTGTCGGTATCCTTGGCTGTGACCTTCATCTTTTCAGCGGCAGCAACGGCCTCCAGTGCCAGCTCGGACTGCACCTGACGGACGGCACCCTCACGGGCCTGGCCACGCAGATCCTGCATGGTCATGCCCATCATGGAGAGGTAATCCTCCAGCTTCATGCCCTGGCTGGAAATACGCATGGCGTAATCGTCCACGATTTTGTCGATGCGGTACTCAATCATGGCCTCGGGAATGTCGGCCTCCATGTTATCAATCAGCTGATCCATCAAGGAACGCTCAAACTCATTCTTCTGCTGCTTTTCACGGCGGTCGGTAATCTGCTTCTTCAGGTTCTTCTTTAGGTCTGCCAGGGTCTCAAACTCGGAGACATCCTTGGCGAACTCGTCGTCCAGTGTGGGGGCGACGTGCTCTTTAATCTCATTGACCTTGACCTTGAAGACCACTGCCTTATCGGCAAGTTCGGGGGTGTAGTCTTTGGGGAAAGTGAGGTTAATATCCTTTTCGTCGCCGGACTTCATGCCGATAACGCCGTCCTCAAAGCCGGGGACGAAGGAGTTGGAGCCCAGCTCCAGGCTAAAGGCATCGCCCTTGCCGCCCTCGAAGGGCACGCCCTCCAAAAAGCCCTCAAAGTCAATCACGGCGGTGTCGCCCTTTTTGGCTTTGCGGTCTACGGACACCAGACGGGTGGCGCGCTCAATCATGGGCTTCAGCTCTGCGTCCACGTCGGCGGCGGTAACTTTGATTTCGTCCTTGGGGGCGGTGAGGCCCTCATAGGCACCCAGCTTAACGGCGGGCTTGGTGGTGACGATGGCCTTAAAGGTCAGGCCCTCTTTGCCAACGCTGATGACTTCTACGTCGGGATAGGCAACGGCGTCCAACTTTTCCTTTTCGATGGCCTCGGCGTAGGCAACGGGGTACACGTCGTTGATGGCATCTTCATAGAACAGGCCGGTACCATACATGGCCTCAATGATTTTGCGAGGAGCCTTGCCCTTGCGGAATCCGGCGACGTTGATGCTCCCCCGCTGCTTTCTATAAATTTTCTCGACAGCGGCCTCAAATTCTTCGTGACCCACCTCGATAATTAGCTCTACGGTGTTGTTCTGTGTCTTCTCTTTACTCTTAATGTTCATCTGTAATCTTCCTCCCGCTTGGTTGCAAATTGTTCGCAACACAAAGTTGGGCCATGCCGGCCCGCGTAATCTATGGTATTCTATCAGATAAGTGTGAACATTTCCACACTTTTCTGTAATTTTAGTCTAAGATTTTTTGAAGTTTGAAATTTACATAGTCCGCCGCCACTAAATGATAGCGAATTTGGCCATATTTGCCCTCTATGGCTAGCTTATGACTGCCACCGTGAAGATGTCCGTAATAACAGTCGGAAACGCCGTAATGCTCCATCAGTGCCATAATCTCCGGGCAGGTGTACCCCTGGTAGCAGGGTGGATAATGGAGGAAACAGAGCTTTTCCCCCTCCCCTGCCGCTTTTAAGGACGCTTCTAGCCGAATCAGCTCCCGGAGAAACACCTTTTCGTGGTGGCTCC
>JAVXKN010000171.1:0-2835 GCA_036647315.1 Oscillospiraceae bacterium
AAGAGCTAAACAAAGCGGCGGCACTTCAAATAGGAAGTGCCGCCGCTGTTTTTTTGGTTATTTTCCGGGGAGTTCCTCCGGGAGCGGGTTTGCCACCACCTGAATTTCAATCACCCGGCGGTGGTCGATTTTGGTGACGGTCACGTCCAGATTTTCGTAAGTAAAGCGGTCCCCCACGGCGGGAATCCGCCCGATTTCCTCCATGACCCAACCCGCCACGGTGGCGGAATCGCAGTCGCCGGTGACGGAAAACAGGTCGTACAGGTCGGTTAAGTCGGCACTGCAGGAGATGAGGTAACTGCCGTCCTCCTGCTTTTTGAACTGCTCAATGACCTCGTCGTGTTCGTCCCAGATTTCGCCCACCAGCTCTTCCAAAATGTCCTCCAAGGTGACGATGCCCTCGGTGCCGCCGTACTCGTCGACGACCACAACCATGTGGGTTTTGCTCTTCTGCAAAATCCGCATCAGCTCGGAAATTTTGGTGTTGTCCGTGGAGAAAATCACCTCGCCCAACACGCCGCTGATATTCTCCGCGCCGTGGTACCGGGCGGAGTAGAAGTCCTTTTCGTGGATAACGCCGATAATGGAGTCGATAGTCTCGTGGTACACCGGCAGGCGGGAATAGCCGGTTTCGGCGAACAGCGCCGCCAGCTCCTCCATGGAAATGGTGTCCGGCACGGCGGTTAAATCCACCCGTGGGGTGAGGATTTCGCCCACTTCTAATTCGTTAAACTCAATGGCGGCGCGGATGAGCTGGCTCTCGTTTTCGTCCAGTCCGCCCTGGTCCTCCGCCTGCTCTACCATGGCGGTAAGCTCCTCTTCTGTAATGCCGTCGTCCGCAGAACCCCGCAGTAGCTTAGAGATCAGCTTTTTCCAGTGTGCGAAGAAAAAGTTTAGGGGGGCCATGATAAACATCAGCACCCGAATCACCGGCGCGGCAAACATGGCAAAGGCCTCCGGCCGCTCTTTGGCAAGGCTTTTTGGGGACACCTCGCCGAACATGAGCACCACCACGGTGAGCACCACCGTGGAAATCGTGGCACCGTAGTGGGGGAAGAAGAACACGAAAAACACGGTGCCCAGAGAGGCGGCGGCGATATTCACAATGTTGTTGCCGATTAAAATGGTGGAGAGCAGCTTGTCGTAATCCTCCGCCAGACGGAGGGTGAGTGCCGCCCGCTGATTGCCGTTTTCCGCCTTGTTTTTCAGACGGATGAGGTTGAGGGCGGAAAATGCGGTTTCGGTGGCGGAAAAGAAGGCAGAACAGCAAATGAGCAGGACTATCGAGACCAAAAGTATGATACTGGGCGTGTCCATAGGGACAGATCACTCCTATATATAAGATGGAAGGAGTATATCATAGCAAATTCAAATTTGCAAGTGGCACCCCTTTTCTTTTCCCGCGGAAGGGACTATAATACAAGAGCAGAGATTTCTTTGTATGCTCTGCACGCTGAAAGGAGACTCTATGCTTACATTCATCTGGCTCGCGCTGGTGGTGGTCTTTATCCTTGTAGAAGCCGCCACCGTATCTGTTGTCTCCACATGGTTCGCAATCGGTGCTGCCGCCGCTATGGTCACTTCCTTTTTCACCGGGAATATTTGGATCCAAATCGCCGTTTTCGTGGCGGTTTCCGGTCTGATGCTCCTGCTGCTGCGGCCCCTGGTGAATAAGTACGTCACCCCCCACCGCACTGCCACCAACGCCGACCGCCTGCTGGGCATGGAGGGGACTGTCACAGAGGATATCGCCGGCGGTCAGGGAAAGGGTCAAATCACCGTAGCCGGTGCCGTGTGGACCGCCCGCAGTGAAGATGGCACCCCTATCCCCGCCGATACCCACGTTCGCGTCCTCCGTATTGAGGGCGTTACCGCCGTTGTTACGCCGTCTGAACAGACGGCAGAAGGGAAGTAAATTTTATGCCGTTTCAAATTGCGCTGGCCGTTCTCGCCATACTCATTCTCCTGATTATCGTCAGTAACATTAAAATTGTCCAGCAGTCCAAGGCCTATGTAGTGGAGCGCATGGGCGCGTTCCATCAGGTGTGGGGCGTGGGCGTCCACTTCAAAATTCCCTTTGTAGACCGGGTGGCGAAAGTGGTTTCCCTGAAGGAGCAGGTGGCGGATTTCCCGCCCCAGCCCGTTATTACACGGGATAACGTCACCATGCAGATTGATACGGTGCTGTACTTTCAAATCACCGACCCCAAGCTGTACGCCTACGGCGTAGAGCGGCCCTTAAACGCCATCGAAAACCTCTCCGCCACCACCCTGCGTAACATCATCGGCGATTTGGAGTTGGACCAGACCCTCACCAGCCGTGACACGATTAACTCCAAAATGCGGGCCCTGCTGGACGAGGCCACCGACCCCTGGGGCATCAAGGTGGGCCGCGTGGAGCTGAAAAACATCCTGCCGCCCCGTGAGATTCAGGATGCCATGGAAAAGCAGATGAAAGCCGAGCGGGAACGCCGCCAGTCCATTCTGCAGGCCGAGGGCCAAAAGGCCAGCCAGATTCTGGTGGCAGAGGGTGACAAGGAATCTGTCATTCTCCGTGCCGATGCCGCCAAACAGGCCGCCATTATGAAGGCCGACGGCGAGGCCCAGGCCATCAAGCTGGTGCAGGAGGCTCTAGCCGCCTCCATCAAGGTCATGAACGAGGCAAACCCCAACGACCAAGTCATCAAATTAAAGGCACTGGAAGCCTTTGCCGCCGCCGCTGACGGCAAGGCCACAAAAATCATCATCCCCTCTGAAATTCAAGGACTGGCAGGCCTCTGCGCCTCCGCCAAGGCGATTTTCGAGGGCGAAACCTCCACCACAACGCCGGCAAAG
>JAVXKN010000172.1:0-2828 GCA_036647315.1 Oscillospiraceae bacterium
CCTTGCCTTTTCAGCGGGGCTGGGGATTCCCTTCGTGGCCAGCGCGGTGCTCATCGACAGATTAAAGAGCACCTTCGACTTCATCAAAAAGCATTACAAGGTGATTAACCTGGTGTCCGGCGGACTGCTGGTGGTGATTGGTGTGCTGATGATGACCGGCTATATGGGCTATTTTCTCTCGCTTTTGAGCTTTTGAACGGAGTGATTGTATGAATAACAAAACAAAAACCATTCTGGGTCTGGCGGCCTTTGCGCTGATACTGTTCGCCGCCGTATTCGCCTATAACGCCCTGAGTAAAACCGTGAAGCCCGGCGGCGGTCTCAGCTCCACGGAGGAGCAGGGCCAGCTGCCCGGCAGTAGCCAAAAGCCCGATGGCACCCCCGCTCCCGCGGTGAGTGAAAGCCCTGTGCCGGAAAAGCTGTTGGCCCCTGACTTTACCGTGCTGGATAAGGACGGCAACGAGGTGCAGCTCTCCGACCTCATGGGAAAGCCCATGGTGCTGAACTTCTGGGCCTCCTGGTGCCCGCCCTGCAAGGGGGAAATGCCCCACTTTAATGCGGTTTACGAAGAACTTTCGGAGGACGTGACCTTCGTCATGGTGGACGTGGTAAGCGGTCGAGAGACTGTGGAAAAGGGCAAAAAACACATTGAGGACAGCGGCTTTACCTTCCCGGTGTACTACGATATGGATGCTCAGGCCGCCCTAACCTATGGCGCGTCCGCCCTGCCCACCACCTATTTTGTGGACAAGGACGGCTACGTTATCACCGGTGCTAAGGGCCCCATTGACGAGGAGACCCTGCGTCTGGGCATTTCCATGGCCAAAGGGGAACCCCAACCATAGAAAAAAGGTTGCTGATTGTAAAAAATCGGCAACCTTTTCTTTGCTTATTGCTCCGCCAATGTGCGGAGGGCTGGCTCATTGGTGAGGTGAATTTTGCCCCGGGAGAGGGAGACCAGCTCCTCGGTTTGGAACTGCTTGAGGAGGCGCGTCACTACCTCACGGGCGGTGCCCAAATCCGTAGCAATCTGCTCGTGGGTGACGTTTAAGGTGGTACTGCCGCAGAGGGCCCGCTGCTCTAAAAGCGCGCCCGCCAGCCTTTGGCCCATGTTGGAAAAGACCAGCTGCTCCAAAAGCCACATCACGTCGGAGAATTTGGAGGCCACCATCTCCAAGGTGAAGTTCTTGACAAACATATTCTCGCTGTTCAGCTTTTCGTAGACGTGGCGGGGGATGACGGCAATTTCGCTGTCCGTCTCCGTCTCAAAGCTGATGCTAAAGTTGAGGCTTTTAATCATGCAGGCCGCGCTCATCATGCACACATCGCCGTCCAGTAGGCGGTAGAGGGTAATCTCCTTGCCATCCTTGGAATTGATGTACACCCGTGCCCTGCCGTGGAGTATCATCTGTACGCCGGTGCACTCCCCGCTGCCGTGGTAGAGAATGGTGCCCTTTTCATAGGTGTGAAGCTGCAGGGTGTCCAGCAGCAGACGGCGTTCCCCGTCGGTGAGTTGCCCCCAAAAGGGCAAACTGTTTTTGAGAAAGGTTTCCATGAAATCGCCCGCCCTTCCGCGGTAAATTTGTGATAACTCCATTATAAACAATCCGGAAGACAATAGCTATCAAAATTATAATATGTTATAATGGTTTAAGTGACAATGTCACGGTAGCGGGCGGCGCAATGGGATATAGTAGCATTATCAAACAGGGAAAAGGAGTGCTTTCTATGTCTATCATCACTGCCACAAAGGAAAACTTTCAAAATGAGGTGCTGTCCGCCCAGCAGACCGTGCTCATTGATTTTTGGGCCCCATGGTGCGGCCCCTGCCGGATGCTTTCCCCCATCGTAGACCAGCTGGCGGAGGAACTGGGTGACGCTGTCAAGGTCTGCAAGGTGAACGTCGACGAGCAGGGGGAGCTGGCGGCGCAGTTTCGGGTCATGGGCATCCCTATGCTGGCGGTTATGAAGAACGGCAAACTGATGAATACCGCGGTGGGCGTACAGCCCAAAAAGGCCATTGCGGCCATGCTGGAGGGTTAAATAAGATGTTTTTTGGAAGGCCAAAATTTGCCTCACTGAACATGGGGCAGGCAAAAAAAGACCTGGAACAGGACGGAAAAATTGTACTGGTGGATGTGCGCACCCCGGAGGAATACGCCGACGGGCACCTGCCCCACAGCCGCAACATTCCATTAGATAGGATTAAAACCATTGAAACGGCAGTGCCGGACAAAGACGCAAAGCTTTACGTTTACTGCCTCAGCGGTGCCCGCAGTCATTCCGCCTGCGGGATACTCACCAAGCTAGGCTACACCGACGTGACCAACATCGGCGGCATCGGCGGTTGGACCGGGACGATTGAAAGGGGAAGAGCATCATGAAAGTTGTCATTGTAGGTGGCGTGGCAGGAGGTGCCACCGCGGCGGCGCGGCTGCGCCGGTTAGACGAGGGCGCGGAAATTGTGCTCTTGGAGCGGGGGGACTATATCTCCTACGCCAACTGCGGCCTACCTTATTACATCGGCGGGGAGATTACCGACAAGCGTGACTTAACCCTCCAGACCCCCAAAAGCTTTTTCAGTCGCTTTCGCATTGACGTGCGGGTGGGTAACGAGGCTCTCGCCATCGACCCGGCGGGAAAGACGGTGTCCGTCCGGCGGGTAGCCACCGGGGAAACCTATACAGAACACTACGATAAACTGATTTTGTCCCCCGGCGCGGAGCCTGTGCGCCCCCAGCTGCCCGGCGTGGACGACCCCCGAATCTTCACCCTGCGCACCATCCCTGACACCCTGAAAATTCGGGAACAGGTGGTAAAAAGTCAGG
>JAVXKN010000173.1:0-2800 GCA_036647315.1 Oscillospiraceae bacterium
ATTGAGAAATGCCCGCTTGGTAAATTCCCCCGGCCCCGCCTGACGGACGCCGTTTTGGAACAGTGCCTCCAGCACCAGCCGCAGTAGCATGGGGGACCCGTGACACTGGAGCTCCGCCGTGTCCTCCCCGGTGTAACTATTGGGGCCACGGGTGAGGGTACACAGTGCCTGGTCGATGGGCACGCCGCCCCCATCGTGAAGAATCCCAAATACCAGCTTTCTGTCCGGGCTCTGGTCGAAGGGTTTTCCGTTTTTGGGGGTAAAGAGACGGGAAACCGTCTCAATCACCCCACGGCCGGACAGCCGGATGATGCCGATGGCGCAGCGATTGGGCCCGGTGGCGATGGCGGCGATAGGCTCTAACATCGGCCCCGCCACGTTTTTGCCCTGTTTCATCCGCGCCCCTCCTTTTTTGTTGCTTTTGCCAGTCAAGTTTCCCTTGACAAGCTATTATGTCAACCGTTTTTCGCATATTGACACATATCCGCTGATATCCCCTATGTGGGAAACTATGTTGATATGTGGGAAACTCCTTGAATAACAAGGTCTGTCACTTTTTGTAGCCAAATTGCAATTTCATTCCCCGACAGATTATCGGGTGTCAAATGATTGACAAAACAGTTATGCAGTTTCTCGGTCAAAAGTCATACCAGTCTACTGGCGATTACCCGGGCCACCTTCACGCCGGAGGCACCGGCCTGGGCCAGTCCTCTGGTGATGCCCGCGCCGTCGCCGATGGCGAAAAAGCCGGGCATTTGGGTCTCCAACTCGTTGGAGAGGGCCAGCCGCGAGGAGTAGAACTTCACCTCCGCGCCGTATAAAAGCGTATCGTAGTTGGCGGTGCCGGGGGCAATCTGGTCTAGGGCGTAAATCATCTCGATAATATCGTCCAACTGCCGCTTTGGGAGTGCCAGAGACAAATCTCCGGGGACCGCCGCCGACAGGGTGGGCTTGGTAAAGGACTTGCTCAGGCGGTGCTCGTTGGTGCGGACACCCTTCACCAAATCCCCAAACCGCTGGACTAACACGCCGCCCGCCAGCATATTGGACAGGGACGCGATGTGTTTGCCGTAGCGGTAGGGCTCGTTAAAGGGCTCGGTGAACCGATTGGAGACCAGCAGGGCAAAGTTGGTGTTTTCGCTCTGCAACGCGGGGTCGGCGTAGGAGTGGCCGTTTACCGTGTTAATCCCCTCCACGTTCTCCGTCACCACATGGCCGTAGGGGTTCATGCAGAACGTCCGCACGCTGTCGCCGTACTGCTTGGTGCGGTAGACCAGCTTGGATTCGTAAACCACGTCTGTAATGTGGTCAAAGACCCGGGCGGGCAGCTCCACCCGCACGCCGATGTCCACCTGATTGTTAATCAGTTCAATACCCAGCCCCTTGCACTGGTTGGAGAACCACTCCGCGCCGCTTCTGCCCGGCCCGGCGATGAGCCAGGTGCAGGAGACGCTGTCGCCGTTATCCAGCTCCAACCGATAACCTGTCCCGTCCTGGGCAATCTGGGTGACGGCGGTTTGGAACCGGAACTCCGCCTCCTCCTTTAATTTGAGGTAAATGCTCCCCAAAATTTTCAGATTATTCTCCGTCCCCAAATGCTTCACCCGGGCCTGTAAAAGGTGCAAATCGTGCTCCAACGCCCGCTTTTGCAGCAGCCGCGCCTCTGGGGAATCGGTGGAGTAAACGTGGTCGGTGGCACCGTGGGAGACGTTGATGGAGTCCACATAGTCGATTAAGTCCAGCACCTCTTTTTGAGGCATAAAGTCGGTGAGCCAGCCTCCAAAGGCGGTGGTAAAGTTAAATTTACCGTCAGAAAAAGCCCCTGCGCCGCCGAAGCCGCACATGGTGCCGCAAATTTTGCACTGGATGCAGTCCTTCACCTTCCCGGACACAATGGGGCAGTTCCGGGCAAAAATATCGGACCCCTGCTCAATGACGACAATTTTCAGGTCAGGCCGCAGCTTTTTCAGCTCGTAGACCGCAAAAATTCCCGCCTCGCCGGCACCGATGACAGCAACATCATAATTCGTGTTCATATCGTTTCTCCTTCGTACCAAACGTCCAGCGTCCGGCTGCCCCACTATTATAAAGGAAATCCGGGCGAAACGCAAGAGGGACACGGAGGATACAAAACGGCGGCAAGCTATCACTGCGGTGGAACGCAAAACCTAAAGCCTTCCCCTTTGGGGAAGGTGCCCAGTGCGCACACTGGGCGGATGAGGGCGTCCTCCGACCCACTTCACCCCACCTCCACCCCGGTGTAGTAGTGCTTCAAAATCTCCTCATAGCCCGCGCCGTTTTTTGCCATGACGTTGGCCCCGTACTGGCTCATGCCCACGCCGTGTCCGTAGGCGGTGACGTGGAAAGAGATATTATCCCCCGCCGCCGTCACGGTAAACTGGGCCGAGCGCAGCTCTAATAGCCCCCGCAACTCCACCCCTGTCACCGCTACACCCCCCACGGTGATGTGCTCTACCCCGCCGTTCTCCGCCGTTTGCGCCCCGGTAAACCACCCGGAGGGTTCCCCCTCCAGCACCGCACTGGGGTACTGCTCCAAAAATTTCGTCCGAAATTCCGCCGCCGTCACCGTCACATCGCTGACATAACCGGGCACATCCCCCGCCCCTTCGGGGCTTTTGACCCCCTGCAGATAGGGTACGGCATTGCCCCAAACTGCCACCGCGTCGTTGGTTTTCCCCGCCGCTGAGGAGAAGAAAACTGCGGAAATCAGCTCGCCGCCGTAGCGCACCACCACCCCATCGGTGTCCGCCACCGCCCCGGCGATTTTTCCTGTATATTC
>JAVXKN010000174.1:0-2794 GCA_036647315.1 Oscillospiraceae bacterium
TGCCGTTAATGACCGCCATGTCAACGTCCGCCAGACGGACGGGCAGCTGCTTTGCCTCCAGCTCCACGATTTCAAGGTTCTTGGGGTTCTCGGCAATGTCCAGCTTGGTGGCGTTAATGCCGGCACCCTCCTTGAGGGTGAGCAGGCCGTTGGCCTCCAGCAGCAGCAGGGCACGGGCCTCGTTGGTGGCGTCGTTGGGGACGGCAATCTGTGCGCCGTCGGGCAGGTCTGCGATGGTGGCGGTTTTGCCGGCGTAGAGACCAAAGGGCTCGTAGTGAATGTCGGCGACGCTTACCAGATGGGTTTTGTACTCGTCGTTAAACTTGTTCAGGTAGGTGATGTGCTGGAAGTAGTTGGCGTCCAGAGAGCCGTCCTCCACGGCGGTGTTGGGGAGGATGTAGTCGGTGAACTCTTTGATTTCAAGGGTGATGCCCTCTTTTGCCAGCAGGGGTTTGACGATTTCAAGGACGGCGGCGTGGGGGGCGGGGGAGGCACCTACGGTGAGGGTGGTGCCCTTTTTGGCACAGCCGGAGAACAGGGACAGGGCGAGGACGCAGGAGAGACCGAGGGCTAAAATTCTCTTTTTCATATTAAAGTTGCTCCTTTTTTGTTTTTTTAGTTTTGGTCTGTTTTTGGCGTTTATCCAGCTTGGAGGACATGCGAGTGCCCACCGACTGGAAAATTTGCACCAGAATCACCAGTACAATGACGGTGACGTAGAGAACGATGGTCTTGTTGCGGCCGTAGCCCAAATTGAGGGCCAGGGACCCCAAACCGCCGCCGCCGATGGCGGCAGACATGGCACCGTAGCTTAAAATGGTAATGAGCGCGGTGACGAAGCCGGAAATGAGAGAGGGCATCCCCTCGGGGAGCATCACCTTGCAGACGATTTGGAAGGGGGAGGCACCCATGGCCTGTGCCGCCTCCAAAACGCCACGGTCTAATTCCCGCAGGGAGGATTCCACCAGCCGTGAGACGAAGGGGAACGCCGCCACGACCAGGGGTACGATGGTGGCGGGGGTGCCGATGCTGGTGCCCAAAATCAGCCGTGACAGGGGGATGACCACCACCATGAGGATGAGAAAAGGTACGGAGCGGAGCAGGTTAATCACCACGTTCATGACGGTCATGATGGGCCGTGGCAGGGGGTGAATTCCCCCCGCTTCCCCGGTGACTAGCAGGACACCTAGGGGCAGACCGATGAAATAGGACAGGATGGTGGCGATGATGGTGGAGTACAGGGTCTCCCAAATCGCCATGGGCAGTCCGGCGGTGAGGTAGCCGATTTGCTCGGCCACGTCGGGGCTTAAAAAGGCGAAGGACGTCAAAAAATCAGACATGGTAGTCCTGCACCTCCTCTGCCGTCACGTCGGGCTGGGCACGGATATAGGCGATGGCCTTTGCGGCATCGGCGGGGTTTTCCGGCAGACCCAGCAGCATGGAGCCGAAGGCTTTGCCGTCAATGTTCCGGGTGTCCGCCCCTAAGATGTTCACCTTCACGCCGCACTCGATGGCGAGACTGGCGATGAGAGGTTCGTTGGAGGAGCCACCGTTAAAGACCACACGGAGTACCCGTGAAACGGGGAACTGCTCAATCTGGGCGGCAATTCCGTCGGGGAACACCAGTCGGCGGCCCGCCTCGGTTTTGGGGTTGGAGAATACTTCCTCCACCGTGCCGGTCTCCACCATGCGCCCGCCGTCCAAAATGGCGACGTGGGAGCAAATCTCCTCGATAACCGCCATCTCGTGGGTGATGACAATGACGGTGATGCCCAGACGTTTGTTGATGTCCTGAATCAGCCGCAAAATCGAGCGGGTGGTGGTGGGGTCCAGTGCGGAGGTGGCCTCGTCGCAGAGGAGGACTTTGGGGTTGGAGGCCAACGCGCGGGCGATGGCGATGCGCTGTTTTTGTCCGCCGGAGAGCTGGGCGGGATAGGCCTCCGCCTTTTCGGTCATATCCACCAGAGCTAAAAGCTCCAACGCCCGCTTTTTTGCGTCGGCGGCGGAAACGCCGGCAATCTCCATGGGAAAGCACACGTTTTTGAGACAGGTGCGCTGCATTAAAAGGTTAAACTGCTGGAAAATCATGCTGATAGAACTGCGGGCGTGGCGTAACTCCTTGGGGGTGAGGGCGGTCATATCCTGCCCGTTTACCTCCACGGTGCCGCCGGTGGGCAGCTCTAAGAGGTTGATGCACCGCACCAGAGTGGACTTGCCGGCACCGCTCATGCCCACGATGCCGAAAATGTCCCCATCGTTGACCGTCAGGTTTACATCGTCAAGGGCGGTGAAACTGCCCTCCGCCGTGCGGAAGGTTTTGGTGAGGTGGGATAGTGTGATCACGGCAAAAACTCCTTTTTAGTTACTTCAAAAGGAGCTTCACATTCGCCCTCCGGAGGGGTATAAGCGGCTATTGTCCATAAAAAACATAAAATTCCCTCCTTCATTTGAGTTATCCTACATTTTAGTGCATTGCAGTGCTGATGTCAAGGTAAAAAGCGCACAAAAAAAGGGGTGGGCAGTGCCCACCCCTAGGAAACTATTTCGGTGTCGGGTTATCCGCAGTGATTACAGGAGCTGCAGCTGTCCCCGCAACTGCAGGGCTCCTCATTTTCGGGAATGGGGGCGTGGCCCTGCTTTTCGTAATAATCGTTAATGGCGGCGCGGATGGCCTCCTCTGCCAGCACGGAGCAGTGGAGCTTTTGCGGGGGCAGGCCGTCCAGAGCCTCCACCACCGCCTGATTGGTGAGGGTGAGTGCCTCGGAGATGGGTTTGCCCTTCACCAGCTCCGTCG
>JAVXKN010000175.1:0-2794 GCA_036647315.1 Oscillospiraceae bacterium
CAACACGCCTGTTGCCGGCGTTGGCACCTACGGAATGCAAATAGGAGAAAAAGGCTCAGGTCTGTGAACCTGAGCCTTTTGCTGTCTATACGCGGTTAGGTTTGACGGTTACTTTTTTTCTTATCCTGAGTGCTCTTTGCAGCTAGAAAATGTTGACTCCACGGCCACGAACAATCGCCCGCCTCAATTTCTTCTTCGATTTCTCTGAGCTCCTGACTGGTCCATCTGACATTTTGAAGAATTGAAGAAATAATAAACAGCATAAAAACAAGATAAATGAGATAAAAAAGGAACGGCAGTATTGATAGAAAAATATTGGCAAAAAGATGGTTGATACCAATATACCCAATTTTAGCTAATGCACAAGAGTTATAACAAAAAAGCAGACCAAAAATCATAGAAAAGACGGGAATCAAATAGCAGAAGATTGCGCTAAAAACAAGCTGACTGTCTTGAGATAAGCCAAATACCAGAACCGCTGATAAAAAAAGCAAGTACAAATTCAGGGTTCGGTACATATAGTCAAAATACTTTTCCGAAGTGGTCTGAATCAACTTATACTCATCTACACAGAGCTCTAAATTTGACATGCTACACACCTCATATCCGAATTTTGAGAAGCATTACGCATCATGCTAAGTTGACATCTGTTCAAGATACCCCGCATTTGCCGCTGTGAGCGCGATGGTGTCCATGTGGGTGGCGTTGTAGGTGCGGAAGTCTTCGTAGATGAGCGCCAGCGTGGCTGCAAAGGCGGGGTCGGTGCTTTCTGGGGTGGGCACTGCTGTCCGTAGCTGATCTAGCATCACGTTCCAGGTTTCCGCATCGGCGGGCACATAGCTGATGCCGGTGCGGGCGGCCTGGGCGGCTTTGTCAAAGGAACCCAAATTGAGGTAGAAAGAGACAATCATTTTTGGGATGGTGTTAGAGGGAATTTTAATGAGGCTGTCGGCGTAGTTGAGGGCGGTTTCTAAAGTTTCGCCGCTGCCGGACTGAAGGGCATTTGCCACATAACTGATGCGGTAATCGTTGCGCTCGAATACGTCCACCTTGGCGGCAAGCTCTGCGTTGCGGAAGAACCCTTCGGCTCCGTTGTAGGATTTCATCAGCATCCGACCCATCTGATTGCCGGAGAGTAGCACAGCGAGCACCAAAAAGAGCCCCAGCGCACCGAACCCCAGCTTGCCGGACAACTTCTCACCCACCCGCGGGGTGCCGTAGCAGAGCGAAATCAGGGCAAATACGCAGAAGGCGAAAACGATGAACCCCACGAAGGAGAACACCACCTCCACGGCGCAGTGCCCGGCAATCATCGCAAGCGATGCCCACAGAGCGGGGTAGAGCTTGCGATATTTTTCTGCCTTGCGTCCCTGCCAGAGGGAAAATCCGGTGGTGGCAAACATGCCCAAAAACAGCAGTAGCCCGATGATACCAAGCTCCGCCATGGACTGGATATAGTGGTTGTGGGTGGAGGTGGTCTCATAGTAAAAGTCCTGCACGGAGATAACGTGGCTCTCAAACCCGCCCAGACCACGGCCGATGATGGGACTCTGCGCAAAAATCTTTAGCCCATCCTTCCAGAAAACGGTGCGCTGAATGGCGTTCTGGTTGGCGCGGAGACCCTGAATACGGTTGGCTACAAAGCTGGGGAAAAGCGTGTATTTGAGCTTGATAGCCTTGCCGTCTATGTTGGAGCTTTGGAGGACGGTATCGCCGGCAGTGCTGTAATTCACATAGACAACGCGGCTGTCTTCAGGCACGGAGAAGGTGGCCTGACTGCCGTCGCCTTGGTAGAGAACGGTGGAGGTGTGCATCATAATTTGCTGGGCATTTTGGCTCTCAATGGTGACGCTAACGGGTGAATTCGCAGTGGTGACCAAGGTGTGCTCCCCAGCCTCCGGGTAGGCACTTCGGCGCAGTACCTCGCCGGGGCGCAGTGTATAGGAGCCGGTCAGGGTGACGCCCAGCCCGATATAGGCCACAATGAGCACAATGACGGCGATGAAAAACCCGGAGGCAAGCCGCCGGCGGGACTGGAGCAGCTCGGTGAGTTTGCCGCCCAGAAAGTGGTGCAGAGCCCAGAAGGCGGCGCAGTTGAAAACCAGAGCCAAAAGGGGCAGGCAGAGCAGAAATCCGGATTTGCCCAAGCCCAGCATAGCGACAAAGGTGCTCATGAGCGTGGTGATGCCAATCTCCACCATCACCACCAGCGCGGAAATCCGCTCCTCACGGGCGGCAACCAAATAGACCACGATGGCTACGGCGAAGACAGCCAGTCCGCCCATGGAGAAGGCCAGCAGGAATCCTAGCGCGTTGACAGCCAGCAGGGCGGCACTGACGTAGTTTTGACGTTTGCTCTGTGCAGACAGCACAAGATAGAGCGACAGGAGGGTACCTAAGGCCAAAACACCGGCCAAAATATTGGCGTTGCCGAAGATGCCGGTGATGCGGGTGCCGGCCTCGAACCCGGTGGAGAGGTCCGCAAGGCCCGGTAGGCAGAGCTTGACGAGCCGTGTCAGCAAATTGACGGAGGAGCCATCCACCGAAATGAGCGCGAACAGCCCGGAGCATCCGGCAAGGGCGGCAGCCACGGAGCGGACTGCCTCCTCGGTATTGCCGCTTCTCAGGAGAATGAAAAGGTAAAATGTCAGCCCCAAAACCAGCGGTGCCAGAGCACCCAGCAGCAGTTTCCCGGAGGTGGCCCACAGGAGGGAGCTTAAGCCGAACAGCACATAGGCCATCAGCACCAGAGCGGTAAAGTCCAGCCGCTGGGCAAAGGCCTTGTGGAAGGCAA
>JAVXKN010000176.1:0-2773 GCA_036647315.1 Oscillospiraceae bacterium
CGCGTTCGAGATTTCGCACAGGTGAAGGCCGGCGGCGTTATCACCCCGGAGGTGGCGGATCACGCGCTGAACGCTTTAGAGGTGGACTATCTGGGTCTGGACTCCGTCGACCGCCGGATGCTCCGCAGTATCATCGAAAATTACGCAGGAGGCCCTGTGGGACTGGATACCCTAGCCGCCACCATCAACGAGGAGGCGGTGACGCTGGAGGATGTCTACGAGCCCTACCTGATGCAGATGGGCTTTTTGACCCGCACACCCCGTGGCCGCTGTGTCACCCGGAAAGCCTATGAACATTTAGGCATCGCCTTCGTCGGGCAGGAACAATTATTTTAATTTGGCAAAGGAGCCTCTTTTTATGGGAAAATTATTTGGTACAGACGGTATTCGCGGCGTTGTAAACGCGGGCTTAGACGCGGAACTGGCCTATCGCGTGGGTCAGGCGGCCGCCGCCGTTCTCTCGGCAAAAAAAGGGCAGGGGAGACCCCTCTTTGCCATCGGTAAGGACACCCGCATTTCCTCCGATATGCTGGAGGGCGCGCTGATTGCGGGCCTGTGCACGGCGGGTGCCGATGTGCTCCATCTGGGCGTGATTCCCACCCCCGCCGTGGCCTATCTGGCCATTGACGCCAAGGCGGATGCCGGCATTGTTATCTCCGCGTCCCACAACCCCTTTGAGTATAATGGCATCAAATTTTTTAACGGCAATGGCTTCAAGCTCTCCGACGAGTTAGAGGGGGAAATTGAAACGCTGATTCTCTCCGACAAACCGCTGCCCCACAAAACTCTGGGGGATATTGGCAGAGTGTTTTACGGCGACCAGCGGGAGGCGGAGGCCTATATCAACCACCTGATTTCTACGGTGGACGCGAGCATTATGAAGGGCTTGCGGATTCTGGTTGACTGCGCCAACGGTGCAGCCTCTGCCACAGTGACCAAACTTTTTGACCGTTTCCCCGACTTCCATGTGGATGTCATCAACGCCGACCCTGACGGCGTGAATATTAACACCAACTGCGGCTCTACCCATTTGGAAGGACTTTCCTCCATGGTAAAAGCCGGCAGTTATGACATTGGCCTTGCCTTTGACGGCGACGCTGACCGTTTCCTCTCCGTAGACGAGACAGGGGAGATTATCGACGGCGACCAGATGCTTGCCATCTGCGGACTGGACCTCCTCAAGGAGGGTAAGCTGCCGGGCAACGCCATTGTGGGTACGGTGATGAGCAACATTGGACTGCATATCTTTGCTAAGGAACACGGACTGACGCTACCCTGTACCGACGTAGGCGACCGCAATGTGCTGGAAACCATGCTGGCTCAAGGTTATGTGCTTGGCGGCGAGCAGTCCGGCCACACCATTTTTCTGCAATATGCCACCACCGGGGACGGCCAGCTCTCCGCCCTGCAACTTCTGCAGGTGCTCTGCCGGTCCGGGCAGAAAGCCTCCCAGCTGGCGGCAGCCTGCAACCGTTACCCCCAACAGCTGCTGGGTATCCCCGTCAAAGATAACGCCGAAAAAGCCCGCATTATGGCGGCCCCGGAGCTGACCCGCGCCATCGCAGAGGAGGAAAAAGCTTTGGGCGGTGACGGCCGAATTCTGGTGCGTCCCTCCGGCACCGAAGCCCTTATCCGGGTGATGGTAGAGGGAAAAAATCCGGAAATGGCACTTTCCTGTGCCCAAAGGCTGGCTCAAGTGGTTCAAACCCTGTTATCATAATAATAGTTTTGATAAAAGCCTTGACAGAACAGGAACTGTCGCTTATAATATAGCAAGGAGATTGGGCATGAGTGACCATTCGAATGACAAAACAGACGAGGAACTGTGCGGATTAACGGCACAGGGAGATCGGGCCGCAGAGGAAACTCTGGTGGTGCGTTATAATCGTCTGGTGCGCGCCATAGTGCGCCCCTTGTTTCTCGCCGGTGGCGACAGTGAGGACCTCTTGCAAGAGGGTTTCCTCGGTCTGCTGGATGCCATTCGCACCTACCGCACAGATAAGGAAGCCAGCTTTCGTACCTTTGCCGAGGTCTGCGTTCGTAACCGGGTTTTAACCGCCGTGCGTGCCGCCAGTAGCGGCAAACATTCACCACTCAATCACTATATATCGTTAGACACCCCTCTTTTTGATGGCACTACCGATTGTATCTCCTTTTCCACGGACTGCCGGCAGCAGCAAAGCCCTGAGGAGGAACTCCTCGCCAGGGAAGCACTGCAGGAACGCATGAAAACGTTGCGTCAGGAACTGTCCGGTTTTGAGTCCAAAGTCCTGTCCCATTATTTGGATGGTCTTTCCTATGGAGAGATAGCGCAGGCAACCAACCAGTCCGCCAAGTCGGTGGACAATGCTGTACAGCGTATCAAGCGGAAGCTGTCCGGCAAATAACTTTGGCGATTTCAGCACAAGCTGAACGCAATAATCTGACCCAGCAAGATCGGTTGATTCCGGACCTGGGCAATCAAAGAGAGGGTATATACCATGTACGAAGACAAAACACTCATCTGCAAGGAATGTGGTCAGGAGTTCGTGTTCACCGCCGGTGAGCAGGAGTTCTATGCTGAGCGCGGTTTCCAGAACGAGCCCCAGCGCTGCAAAAACTGCCGTGACGCTCGCAAGCAGGCCGCCCGCGGCCCCCGCGAGTATTTCACTGCTGTCTGCGCATCTTGTGGCGGTGAGGCGAAGGTTCCCTTCGAGCCCAAGTCCGACCGTCCTGTGTATTGCAGCGATTGCTTCGCTCGCATGCGCGAAGAGGGCTAATAGCTCAAAGCAAA
>JAVXKN010000177.1:0-2757 GCA_036647315.1 Oscillospiraceae bacterium
CCAAGGGCCGAAGCCCTTGGTCGCCTTTGCTGACTTTCCCCGACGGGAAAGCCAGGCCCGCGCGGCAGCGCACGTTCCCCGTCCTTTTAGGACGAAAGCACAACAAAAAAAGCGTGGAACGAAAAATCGTTCCACGCTTTTGTTTTGCAGATTAACCCTTTGTTTTCAGGGCCTTCATCCGGTCGCCGTGGTCTAGGATGCGCTTGCGGAGGCGGAGGTTCAGGGGGGTTACTTCCAAAAGCTCGTCGTCCGCCAGGAATTCCAGGCTCTGCTCCAGGCTCATGACACGGGGGGGCACCAGCCGGAGCGCGTCGTCGCTGCCGGAGGAGCGGGTGTTGGTAAGCTGCTTTTTCTTGCAGATGTTGACGGAAATGTCCTCGTTTTTCGGGGACGCGCCCACCACCATGCCCGCGTAAACGCTGACACCTGCGCCGATGAACAGAACGCCGCGCTCTTGGGCGTTGTAGAGGCCGTAGGTGATGGAGGTGCCGGTCTCGTAGGAGACCAGGCTGCCGGAGGAGCGGCGGGAAATGTCGCCCTTCACGGGTGCGTAGGAATCAAAAACGGAGGCCATGATGCCCTCGCCCTTGGTGTCAGTCATAAACTCGTTGCGGTAGCCGAAAAGGCCACGGGAGGGGATGAGGAATTCCACCTTCATCCGCTCGCCCACGGGGGTCATTTCCAAGAGGTCTGCCTTACGGGAGCCCAGCTTTTCGATGACGGAGCCCACGCAGTCGCCGGGGACATCCACCACCAGACGCTCGATAGGCTCGCACTTCTTGCCGTCGATTTCCTGATACAGCACGCGGGGGGGAGAAACCTGGAACTCGTAACCCTCACGGCGCATGGTCTCAATGAGGATGGACAGGTGCATTTCGCCGCGTCCGCAGACGTTGAAAGCGTCGGTGTTGCCCTGCTCGGAGAACCGGAGGGAAACGTCCTTCATGGTCTCCTTGGTCAGGCGGTCACGGAGGTTACGGGAGGTGACAAATTTGCCCTCCTTGCCGGCGAAGGGGGAGTCGTTGACGGAGAAAGTCATCTCCATGGTGGGTGCGGAAATTTTCACGAAGGGCAGGGGCTCCACCTTAGAGGGGGCGCAGATGGTGTCGCCGATGGTGATGTCGCCGATGCCGCTCATGGCGATAATGTTGCCGGCGGTGGCCTCGGTGACGGGGACCTTGGCAAGGCCGGCGTACTCGAAGATGGAGACGGCCTTGCACTTTTTGCCGGACTCGTCGGGGGTGTGGTAGTTGCAGACCACGATTTCCTGGTTCTGCTTCAGGGTGCCCCGCTCAATGCGGCCCACGGCGATACGGCCCACAAACTCGTTGTAGTCGATGGAGGAGACCAGCATCTGGAAAGGTGCGTCAATCTCCGCCTCGGGGCCGGGGATATAGTCCAAAATGGTCTGGAACAGGGGCTTTAAGTCGGTGCCCTCCACGTCGGGGGAGAAGGAGGCGGTGCCCTGTCTGCCGGAGCAGAACAGCATGGGGGAATCCAGCTGCTCGGGGGTGGCGTCCAGCTCCAAAAGGAGCTCTAAGACCTCGTCCACCACGGCGTGAATCCGCTGGTCGGGACGGTCAATTTTGTTCACGACAACAATGACCCGATGGCCCAGCTCCAAAGCCTTGGAGAGGACGAAACGGGTCTGGGGCATGGGGCCTTCCGCGGCATCCACCAGGAGGATGACGCCGTTGACCATCTTGAGGATACGTTCCACTTCGCCGCCGAAATCGGCATGGCCCGGGGTATCCACAACGTTGATTTTCACGTCGCCGTACTGGACGGCGGTGTTTTTCGCTAAAATGGTGATACCGCGCTCCCGCTCCAAATCGCCGGAATCCATGGCCCGGTCTACGGTGGCTTGGTTTTCACGATAGACGCCGCCCTGCTTGAGCAGTTCGTCCACCAGGGTGGTTTTGCCATGGTCAACGTGGGCGATAATGGCGACGTTTCTAATCTTTGTATTTTGCAAAGTGTTGCACCTCAATCTTTTTTAACTCGACTGCATATTATACTGCTATTCTGGGAGAATTACAACCTTTTTCTGCAAGTTCCGTAAGTTTCTTTGATTTTGCAGGGAAACAGAGGGAAATCAGGGGGCAAAAGGGCACGATAACCCCCCATCGCCCGTTGACAGCTTTCCCCCAATCGGGTACAATAACAGCGGGTAGGGCCGCCATATATGGCGGCCGCAGCCCCCGTGGTCACCACAGACGCACAATGCACGCACCTACGGGACGGCCGCCATATATGGCGGCCCTACGGAAACCCAACAGGCGCAAAAAAATCATCCGCGTTCGTAGCTCAGATGGATAGAGCGTCCCCCGTTCCCAAAAAAGGGCGAAGACTTTTTTGGGAGCCCTCCGGGCATTTGATTTGCGGCGGCCCGGAATGAATCCGGGCGGCCTCCGGTGCAAAAGCACCGTCCCGCCTGCGGCGGGTCCCATGGCGGAGGGGCGTGGCAGCAGTTTAGGCAAAGTTTCGTTACAATTTCATCCGCGTTCGTAGCTCAGATGGATAGAGCGTCCCCCACCTAAGGGGAAGGCCAGCGGTTCGACTCCGCTCGAGCGTACCATAAAAGTAAGGTGAAAGCAAATGCACGTCTGTATTTGCTTTCACCTTACTCTTTTGTTATAATGAAATTGGAGATTATTTATATTTTGCGTTGTAACATTTCGGACTTGTTTGCGTCTTATTATGTAAGCAAGCAATATTGTAACGGAGGAATTTCATGAAAAAGAAATTATTAATTTT
>JAVXKN010000178.1:0-2732 GCA_036647315.1 Oscillospiraceae bacterium
ACCGTGGGCAGCAGCTCCTGCATCTTGCTGTTGGCGTAGACCAGCGTATGGGTTTCGGGATTGACAACGCAGACATAGTCCGGGAGCACGTCTAGGATCTTCAGGCGGGTGCTGAGGTTTTCCAAAAGGGCTACCTCGGTCTTTTTCTTATAGAGGAAGACGCTGAGGACCTTGGAGAGGAAGGAGAGACTTTCGATTTCCTCCGAAGTCCAGATGCGGTGCTCGTTGCAGTCGTCGAAGCCGATAAACCCGCAGGTGCGCTCCTCGTTGAAGATGGTGACGCGGAGGGCGGCCAAGATATCCTTTGCCTCCAAGATGTTGCGCAGGTAGGGGGAGAGTTCGCGGGTGTCGCTGCAATAGAACAGGCCGTTGGCATCAAAGCGGTCGAAAATGGATTCCTCGCCGGAGACAATGGGACGGTGCAGGTTGGGATCCATGGCGGAGGACACGCCGTCATTGCACCACTCGTAAATATTGCTGATGGTTTTGTTGTCGTTGTCGTTTTCAAAGATGGACACCCGGCTCACATGGTACTGCTGACCGATGGCCGCCAGAGCCATGTTGATGCTGACATTAAAGTCCTTGGAGGTGTACAGCAGCTCAAAAATCTGGGCCTCCATATTGTGGGAGGACTTGAGGTTTTCCAGTTCCTCGTCGTTGGTGCGGGTATAGGCGATGGGGTATTTGGCGGCGTCTTCATCACGATAGAGGACGAATTGGTCCTTGCCGTTTTGCTTGGCTTGGTACAGAGCGGCATCCGCCTTGCGGTAGAGCGTTTCAAAGGAATCGTGATTGTGGTCAATCATGATAATGCCCATGCTGCAGGAGATTTTGTAGTCCGTTTTTTCGCCTACATAGGTCTGGCGGAACACGCCGGAGAGCTCCGCCGCTTTTTTGAGCACACTGCTGGTATCCACCACGTTGTGCATGAGGATAGCGAATTCATCGCCACCCATGCGGCCCACAATGTCGCTGGAGCGGAACAGGGCGGCCAGTTTGGTGGAGACTTCCATCAGCACCACGTCGCCAAAGGCGTGGCCCAGAGTGTCGTTAATGCCCTTGAAATTGTCGATGTCCAGAACGATGAGGGCGTGGAGGTTGTTGGGCCGTTCTGACAGTTCCTTGCTGGCTAAGGTGGCGGTGGCTACCTTATTATACAGGCCGGTCATGGGGTCGGTCTGCACTTGGCTTTCCAGCAGCTCGGACTGTTTTTTGATATCGTCGATGTCAGACATGAAGCCCACCAGACGGGAGGGGACCCCAAACTCATCTGTCAGCAGGCTCAAATCCACCCGTGCCCAGAGGTAACTGCCGTCGTACCGGCGCAGTCGCGCCTCGTAGCTGGCGGTTTTATTCTGCACGAGGCTTGCCATGATGGCGGTGGCGCGGACGCAGTCGTCAGGATGGAAGAAATACTGGGTGATGGCCTTTACAAATTCGTCAAAGGGGAGATTGGCAAAGCCGCGGGTGGCATCAAAAAGCTTGTCGGCACTGACACCGAAAATGCGCTCCGCGTTCTCAAAGTGCGTGTACAGCTGGGTTTTTAGGTCCACCTCGAAGAGCGTACCGCTGGAGGCGTTGATGGCCACGGAGAAGCGGCTCTCACTGACCCGCAGTGCCTCCTCCTGCTGTTTGAGGGTGGTAATATCCGTAATAACACTGTGGTTACGCAGGTCGACGCCGTCCTCTACCAAGTAGCCGTTGTCCATGACCCAGAGAATATCGCCGTCCTTTTTGCGGATGCGGTAGGGGATGCGGTAGGTGTTGCCGTTTGCAATCTGCTCAGCATGCATATCAAAGGAGGGCTGCCGATCCTCCTCCAAGAGCACCTGTAAATACTGACCGTCGTAGAGCGTTTGGAGGTCCTCCAGCGTGTAGCCGGTCATCGTTGTGAAACCGGGACTTACATAAGTGATAAGGGTGTCCTCTATGGAGTTACTCTGGGTAGCTACCACCATGCCGCCGTTGATATGGTCGAGGAGGGACTGGTATTTTTTGCTGGCTAGGAGAATTTCACGGTTGTGCCGCCGGCTGCCCAGCATGACCCAAGCGGAGATTAAAATACCCACCAGTGCCAGCTTGAGAACCAGATGGAACACAATCTGTTTTGTAACCTGCTGCTGCTGAAGCATGAGTTTGTCCGAGGCCACGCTGAAGGTGTACCAGTCGTTGACGGTGGAGGGGGTGAAGGTGACAAATCGGTGCTCACCCCGATAGTTAAATTCAAAGTTGGAACTTTTCTTTGCGGCGATGTCGGCCTTCAGCTGCTCCATGGAATAATCCACCATCTGGGTTTGGGCAAAGAAGGAGAGAAGGTTATCGGTGTCCGCCAGCTTGTCCGTGTGTTCACTGGAGAGAATCATCTCGCCGTCCGGCGCGACGACAAAGCCGTAGCCCTCGCTGTAATAGGTGAAGTCCAGCAGTTGGGCACCTGCGGTAGCCAGGGGATAAATGCCAAAGAGGGCACCGGTAATCTCGCCGTTCCGGTGGACAGGCACGGCAATGACCAGGGTTTTGCTGCCGTCCACCATGGAGACCAGAGGCTGGCTGACGTTGGCCTTGCCGGAAATGGCTGTTTGGAAATAGTCTCGGTGGACCACGTTGGCTATGGTGCCGGTGTTGGAAAAGCTGGCACCTCCAAGACTGCACACCGCGATTTTACTAAAGTCGCCGTCATCCACCGCGTTTTGCAAAACCTGCTGAATGGTTTTGACGGGCAGATTGTTCATTTC
>JAVXKN010000179.1:0-2715 GCA_036647315.1 Oscillospiraceae bacterium
GGCGATGTGCCGCAGGGCGCAGATGGTCTGGGGGGAGACAGGCAGGGAAATGCCGCCCCCCTCCTCCTTGCAACCGGCGCAGTGAAGCACCCCCTCCGACAGATTCAGCCGCCCATCTGTGGGGGTTTCCGCCCCGCAGAGGGCGCAACCGTCCAGCATGGGTTCATACCCCGCCACGCACATGAGCCGCACCTCAAAGGCGGCCTTCACCAGCGGCAGGGGTTTTTGCAGCTTATCCAGCGCGTAGAGGGAGTTGAGGAGCAGGGATAAAAGTTCCGGCTGTTCCATCCCCTCCTCCGCCACCGCCTCGGTGACTTCGGCAAAGTAAGAGCCTAGAGCCAGCTTGTCCAAATCGTTCCGCAGATTCCAAAACTGCTCTAGGGAATCCGCCTCGCCTAAGGTGAAAAAATCCCGATATTCCGTAATGGTGAGGTCGGAATAGACCAGCACCTGACAGGCGGCGGCGGTGCGGCTGGATTTTCCCCGGCACCCCCGGGCCTTTACCGTCCGCTTGCCACCCTCGGCGGTGAGCACCGTGAGGATTTTATCCGATTCCTTGTAAGCTGCCTCACGCAGGACAATCCCGGTGGTTTTGATGTGCATGATTAGTCGTCCTTATAGCCGAAATTCTGCACCATATTCAGGTTATCACGCCAGTTTTCCTTCACCTTGACCCAAGTTTCAAGGTAGACCTTGGTGCCCATGAATTTTTCCACGTCGGCACGGGCAAGGGTGGCGATTTTTTTCAGCATCTCGCCGTTTTTGCCGATGATGATGCCCTTGTGGGAGGACTTTTCGCAGTAGATGGTGACGGACAGGTCGATGATGCCCGTGGCCTCCCGCTCGGAGAATTTATTGACCTCTACGGCGGTGCCGTGGGGAACCTCTTTATCCAGGCACTGGAGCAGTTTTTCACGGACGATTTCGCCGCAGACCTGCTTTTCCGGCTGGTCTGTCACCATGTCGTCGGGGAAGAGCTGGGGGCCGTCGGGGAGCCAGCCTTTCAGCAGGGTTAACAGCTCCTCCACACCCTCGTTTTTCTTGGCGGAAATGGGCACAATGGCGTTCCACTCATAGGCCTTGCCGTAGACCTCCATCACCGCCAACAGCTCGTCCTTTTTGACGGTGTCAATCTTGTTAATCACCAGTGCCGCCGGAACCCCTAGGGTCTTGATGCGGTCGATGAGGGCCTGCTCCGGCGCGCCGATGTTGGGGATGGGCTCCACCAGCAGGAGAACGCCGTCCACGTCCGCCACCGACTGCTTTACGACGCTTACCATATAGTCGCCCAGTCGGCTTTTGGGCTTGTGGAGGCCGGGGGTGTCCAGAAAAACGTACTGGCACTCGTCCCGATTCACCACGGCGGAAATCCGGTTGCGGGTGGTCTGGGGCTTGTTACTGACGATGGCGATTTTTTCGCCCACCAGCGCGTTTGTCAGCGTTGACTTGCCCACGTTGGGACGGCCCACAATGGTCAGAATTCCGCTTTTTGTAATTTTCATGTTTCTTCTCCTCTTGTGATGCCTAAACCGTTCAAAATGGCATCCTCTCGCGCTCTCATTTGGGCCTTTTGTTCTCCCTCGTCCATGTGGTCGTACCCCAGCAGATGGAGGACGGAGTGGACCGCCAGATAGGCGATTTCCCGCTCTACCGAATGGCCGAATTCCGCCGCCTGACAGACTGCCCGCTCATAGGAAATCACCATGTCCCCCAGAGGGACTAAGTTGGTGTCCGGGTCGGTTTCCGTGGGGTGCTCCCCGGGCTTTAATTCAAACATGGGGAAGGATAACACGTCGGTGGGGGCATCCACCCCCCGCTGGTCGCTGTTAATCTCCTGAATCCCCTCGTCGTCGGTAAAGAGAACGTCAATCTCGCAGGGGAGTTTCACCTGTTCCGCCTCCAGTGCCGCCGGAATCACCCGCAGCAGCAGTTCGGTGGGGACAGCCTCCTCCAGCTCGGACTCGATGATAATTTCGTGGTTCACAGTTTTTTTGCCGCCTCCTTTTTCTCCTCGTCCTTTTCGTAGGCCTTGATAATCCGCTGAACCATAATGTGGCGCACCACGTCGGTGTCGTCCAGCAGGCAGAGTGCCAGCTCCTCCACCCCGTCCAGCACCCGCATGGCCTCACGGAGGCCGGAAACCTGGTCGGTGGGCAGGTCTATCTGGGTAATGTCGCCGGTGATGACGATTTTGGAGCCGAAGCCCATCCGGGTTAAAAACATCTTCATCTGCTCCCGTGAGGTATTTTGCGCCTCGTCCAAAATGATGAAGGAATCGTCCAGCGTTCTGCCCCGCATATAGGCCAGCGGGGCCACCTCGATATTGCCCCGCTCCACATATTTGTTAAAGGTCTCGCTGCCCAGCATCTCAAACAGCGCGTCGTAGAGGGGCCGCAGATAGGGGTCTACCTTGCTCTGCAAGTCCCCGGGCAAAAAGCCCAGCCGCTCCCCTGCCTCTACGGCGGGACGGGTCAAAATAATGCGATTGACGACTTTATCCCGAAAAGCCGCCACTGCCGCCGCCACCGCCAGATAGGTTTTGCCGGTGCCGGCGGGGCCTACGCCGATGGTGACGGTGTTTTTCTTGATGGCATCCACATAGGCCTGCTGACCGATGGTCTTGGGCTTAATGGGCTTGCCCTTGGCGGTGACGCAGATAACGTCACGGGCAAGCTCCGTGATTTTTTCCTCTTTGCCCGCTTTAACAAGGTCAAT
>JAVXKN010000180.1:0-1936 GCA_036647315.1 Oscillospiraceae bacterium
GGCTATACTTGCTATTGAGCATGGAATTTGATATAATAGTTCCAAATTAACCACCGTTTGGGGAGCAGCAACGAAACCCCGGCGGGCACTTGGGGACAGTAAGAATGAAATATCAAAAATGGAGCGTTTCCACCATCGACCGGACGGTGGCGCAAAGCCTTGCACAGGAAGGGATACCGCCCCTGTGCGCGGCGGTACTTTCCGCCCGAGGCATAGAGACAAAACAGGACGTGGCGGACTTTTTGGCCTGCGATAGCGGGATGTTGGGAGACCCCTTTTTACTGCGGGACATGGATAAAGCGGTAGAAAGAATCGAAAAGGCCCTGCAAAACGGCGAAACCATTGCGGTCTACGGCGATTACGACGTGGACGGCATCACCTCCTCCTGCCTTTTAACCCACTATCTCCGCTCCCGTGGCGGCAATGTGATTCTCTACATCCCCGACCGTTTGGAGGAGGGCTACGGCCTAAACCGTGAGGCGGTCTCCTGCCTCCACGGACAGGGCGTGACGCTGATTGTCACCGTGGACTGCGGCATCACCGCCGCCCCGGAGACGGAATTTGCCGGTGAACTGGGCATGGACGTGGTGATTACCGACCACCATGAATGTAAGGACGTTTTGCCCGCCGCCGTGGCGGTGGTAGACCCCCACCGGCCCGACTGCAGTTACCCCTGCAAGGATTTGGCAGGGGTGGGTGTCGCGTTAAAGCTGGTGCTGGCTCTGGGGGGCGACGGACTTTTAGAGACCTACTGCGACCTTGCCGCCATCGGGACGGTGGCCGACGTGATGACCCTCACCGGGGAAAACCGCGCCATTGTCACCCTGGGCCTGGAGCGGATTGCCGCCGCGCCCCGGCCCGGCATTACCGCGCTTTTGTGTCAGGCGGGGGCGGGGGATAAGCCTGTCACCGCCGTCACCATCGGGTATACCCTTTCCCCCCGGCTCAACGCCGCCGGGCGGATGGGCTGTGCCCAAGTGGCGGCCCGACTGCTGCTGACGGAGGACCCCGGTGAGGGGGAGACTTTGGCGGCGGAACTGTGCGCCTTGAACCGCGAACGGCAGGAGATTGAGGGTGCCATCTACGAGGACTGCGTGGCGCGGTTGGAGCGGGAGAGCGTGCGGCCAAACCCGCTTATTTTGGACGGAAACGACTGGCACCAAGGCGTTGTGGGCATTGTTGCGTCACGTTTGGCGGAAAAATATGCCACTCCCGCGCTGATGCTCTGCGTTCAAGACGGGGTGGGCAAAGGCTCCTGCCGGTCCTACGGCGGGTTTAATTTGTTTGACGCGCTGGCCGCCTGCAGCGACTTGCTGTTGGGCTTTGGGGGCCACGCTTTGGCGGCGGGTCTCACCATTGCGGAGGAGAATATCCCCGCTTTTCGGGCACGGATGGAGGAGTACGTCCGGGAAAAAACCGGCGGCGAGCCCATGGAATCTGTGCTGGCGGTGGACGGCGAACTGCCCGATGCGTCCCTCCTCATTCCCCGGGAAATCGACGGTCTGACGCTCTTAGAGCCCCACGGCACGGGGAATCCCCGCCCGGTTTTCGCCCTCACCGGCTGTACCGTTGCCTTTCTCTCCGAAGTGGGTGGCGGGCGGCACCTGAAACTGAAAATCCGCTGTGGCGAGACCGTGCTGGACGGCATTTTCTTCTCCGCCACCGCCGCCGACGTGGGCGTGTCCATCGGGGACAAAATCGACGTGGCGTTTCATCCGCAAATGAACGAATTTCGGGGCAAACGCACCGTCCAGCTCCAAATTTTGGATCTGCGCCCCGCCCCCACCCGGGCTCACAAGGAGCGCGCGCTCTACGAAAAGTTTGCCGGCGGGCAGGAGGTCACGGCCCAGGAGGCCGCCCAGCTTCTCCCCACCCGTGAGGAGTTTGGGGACTTGTGGCGATATGTGAAATCCCGCTGTACACAGGGCCCATGGGA
>JAVXKN010000180.1:1946-2614 GCA_036647315.1 Oscillospiraceae bacterium
CCGCGAAATCTCATGGAGGCCACAGGCCGCCGCCAGACCTATTCCCGGGCCATGGTCTGCATTGAGGTGCTGGCGGAGCGGGGGCTTATCATCGCCAAAAAAGAGGGCGACAGACTGCAGTTAAGTCTGACGGAATTTGCCGGCAAGGCAGACCTAGAGGCCTCCGGCGTGATGGTAAAGTTGCGAAAACAGGCGGGAGGGACGGCCTCATCCGTCACAGCCCGCAGGGCTGTGCCACCACGGGTTAAGGAAGAAGTAATTTGAATAATGCCCACTGGGCATTATCACCCCCTAGGGGGAAGGCAAAGCAGAGGTGCGCTTTCGCGCACATATTAGAGAGGTGATTTTATGGACCCGATTTTAGCGCGATTTGAGGCTTTGGAGGACAAGATACGCGTCTACAACCCCGGCGCGGATTTTCCGCGTTTAGAGGCGGCGTTTCGTTATGCCGACAATGCCCATTCCCAGCAACTGCGCAAGGACGGGACTCCGTTTATCACCCATCCCCTTGCCGTGGCGGAAATTGTGGCGGATTTGGAGCTGGACTCCGACTCCCTCATCGCCGCCCTCCTTCACGACACCATTGAGGACACCGCCGCCACCCACGAGGAGATTGCCAAGCTTTTTGGCGCGTCCGTGGCGGAATTGGTGGAGGGTGTCACCAAATT
>JAVXKN010000181.1:0-2613 GCA_036647315.1 Oscillospiraceae bacterium
CTGCTTTTAGTCCCCAATCAGGATGGCAAGCTGACCCCCGACTCCATTGAGTCCATCTTAGAGCCCTTTGAGCACCCCCATACCGTGCGTCCCCGGCTGGTCTACATCTCCGATGCCACCGAGAGCGGCACGGTGTACACCAAGGCGGAGCTCACCGCCATTTCTAAGTGCTGCAAAAAGCATCAGTTCCTGCTGTTCTTAGACGGCGCGCGACTGGGCGCGGCTCTGGCCTCTGCGGGAAACGACGTCACTCTGGCGGACATTGCCGCCCTCACTGACGCATTTTACATCGGCGGCACGAAAAACGGCGCGCTCTTAGGCGAGGCACTGGTGATTGTGAACCCCGCACTGCAGGAGGATTTCATCCGTCTGAAAAAGCAGCGGGGTGCCGTCATGGCAAAGGGCTGGGTACTGGGTGCGGAATATGAGGCACTCTTTACCGACAACCTCTACTTCAAAATCGGTGCCCACGAGGATGAGATGGCCCAGACGCTGCAGACTGAGCTGCTCAAAATGGGGTACACCTTTATGACCCATTCTCCCACCAACCAAATTTTCCCCATCGTCCCCAAAACCCTCCTGCCGAAATTAGATAAATTCTGCTGGTATGAGGAGTGGTGCCCCTGGGACGAGACCCACATTGTCATTCGCTTTGCCGCGTCCTTTGCCACCACGGAGCAGGATGTGGCCGGGTTACTCTCGGAACTCAAAAAGCTGTAAGGAGTCAAAAATGCTACTCTCCGCAGAAAACATCACAAAATCCTACGGTGCCCGGGTCCTGCTGGACGGCGTTTCCCTCTACCTAGACCGGGGGCAGCGAGTGGGCGTTGTGGGTGTCAACGGCACCGGCAAATCTACCCTTCTCCGCATTTTGGCGGGGGCGGACGAGCCGGACGGCGGCACGGTGTCCCGGGACCCCAATGTGCGACTGGAATATCTGCCCCAAATCCCGGAATTCGACGGCGACAACACGGTTTTGGAGCAGGTGTTTGCGGGTCTGTCCCCGGAGGCACAGCTTTTGGCGGAATATGAGGCCAAAACCATGCTCACCCGCTTAAATCTCACCAAATTTGACGCGCGGGTCTCCACCCTCTCCGGGGGTGAAAAGCGGCGGGTGGCTCTGGCCTCCGCTCTGGTGCACCCCTGCGATGTACTGATTTTAGACGAGCCCACCAACCACCTGGACAGCGAGATGGTTTCTTGGTTGGAGGACTATTTGCGCCGTTTTTCCGGCGCGCTGGTGATGGTGACCCACGACCGCTATTTCTTGGAGCGGGTGGTCTCCCGGATTGCCGAAGTGGACAGCGGCGGGCTGTACTTCTACGAGGGCAGCTATGAGGACTTTTTGAAGGCCAAGCTGGAGCGTGAGGAGTCCGCGGAGGCTAGTGAGCGGAAGCGGCAGTCCATTTTGCGGCGGGAATACCAGTGGGTCATGCAGGGCCCCACCGCCCGGGGTACTAAAAGCCGGGAGCGGTTGGAGCGGTACGACGCGCTGAAAGAACAGTCCGGCCCCACGGCAAAAACCGCCGTGGAACTCTCCGCCCTCTCTAGCCGGCTGGGTAAAAAAACCGTGGAACTGGTAGGGGTTTCCAAATCCTTTGACGGACGGAAAGTCTTAGACGGCTTTGACTGTATGCTCCTCCGGGACGACCGCATCGGCATTGTGGGGGTGAACGGCAGCGGCAAGTCCACCCTCTTAAACCTGATTGCGGGACGGCTCACCCCGGACGCGGGGGAGGTCATCGTGGGGGACACTGTTCGCATTGGGTACTTCTCACAGGAGAACCCGCCCTTCGACTTAAATGCCCGGGTCATCGACTACATGAAGGAAATCGGCAACACCATCGAGACCCCGGAGGGTGCACTCACCGCCACCCAGCTTTTGGACAAATTTCTCTTTACCGGGGACGCTCAGTACAGCCTCATTGGGAAACTCTCCGGCGGCGAGCGGCGGCGGCTCTTCCTCCTCTCCATTTTGGCAAAGGCCCCTAACATTTTGCTTTTGGACGAGCCCACCAACGATTTAGACCTGCAAACCCTCACCATTTTGGAGGACTTTTTGGACACCTTCCCCGGTGCCGTTATCGCCGTGTCCCATGACCGGTACTTTTTGGACCGGGTGGTGCGGCGGGTGTTCGCCGTGGAGGAAAACGGAAAAGTCACCGTCTACCCCGGTGGGTACACGGAGTACTGCGCCGCCCGCAAGGCGCGGGCCGCAATCACTTCCGCCCCGGACAAGGAGAAAAAAGAAAAGCCCACAGGGCCGAAAAAGCTAAAATTCACCTTTAAGGAACAGCGGGAATTCGACACCATCGACGGGGAAATTGCCGCCTTGGAGACCCTAATTGCCAACCTCACAGCGGAGCAGACCCAAAAGGCCAGCGACTATGTGGCACTGCAGGCATTGCAGGAACAGCAGCAGGAGTTGGAAGGACAGCTGGAGGGCAAAATGGAGCGGTGGGTCTATTTAAGCGACTTGGCGGAACAGATTGAAACCCAATAAAAAAGAGCCTCGAACCGATTGGTTCGAGGCTCTTTTATGGTTTAGTTGAGAAAATCCTTCAGCTTTTTGCTGCGACTGGGGTGGCGCAACTTGCGGAGGGCTTTTGCCTC
>JAVXKN010000182.1:0-2600 GCA_036647315.1 Oscillospiraceae bacterium
CCTACGCAAGTATAACGCTTCCCATTATAGCGTTACCGACGGGATTTTGTCAATCTCTTTCCCGTTTTTTGCTCTTCAACTTTTCCGCCGAAAACGTGACAAATCGGGCGGTTTATGGTATGCTAAAATCCAAATCAAACACCGCCTCAAGGAGGAAACGCTATGAACACAATCTATTTGGACAACGCCGCCACGTCCTTTCCCAAACCGGCGGGGGTGTCGGCGGCCATGTGCCACTATATGGACTGCGTGGGTGCCACCATTAACCGGTCGGTTTACGGCAGTGCCCGGGACGCGGGACTGGTGACTTTGGAACTGCGGGAGCGGCTCTGCGCGCTTTTTAACGCCCCGGACCCCACCCACGCGGTACTCACCCCCGGGGCTACCGCCGGGCTGAACATGGTGCTCAAGGGCTTTTTAAGGCCCGGGGACCACTGTCTGGTGAGCTCCATGGAGCACAACGCCGTCATGCGGCCCCTCCAGCAGCTGGCGAAACAGGGCATCACCTTCGACAGGATTCCCTGCGACAGTGAGGGGCGACTAAACCCGGCGGACATTCCGCCGCTACTGCAAAAAAACACCAAACTTTTGGTCCTCTGCCACGGCTCCAACGTCTCCGGCACGGTGCAGGACGCAAAGGCGGTGGGGGCGATTTGCAAAGAGTACAAGATTGCGTTTTTGCTGGACGGTGCCCAAACCGCCGGGCACTACCCCATTGATTTTGAGGGCTTCAACCTCTCCGCGCTGTCCGTCCCCGGACATAAGGGCCTGCTGGGCCCCTCCGGCATCGGCGCGCTATTCCTCTCCCCCGACTTCGCCAAAAAGCTAACCCCCCTCATTGCCGGGGGGACGGGGAGCGCGTCAGACAGCGAACTGCTGCCCACCTATATGCCCGACCGTTTCGAGTCGGGAACCCCCAACCTCCCCGGAATTTACGGCCTCCACGCCTCGGTGCAGTTCCTGCTGGACACCGGGGTAGACGCTCTGCGGAACCACGAATTGGCACTGACAGAGCGATTTCTGGCGGGGCTGGACGGCCTTTCCGGGGTCTCCCTCCGGGGCACCCGGGATTTATCCCGCCGGGTGGGTGTGGTCTCCTTGGATTTTCCCGGACTGGACAACGGCGCGGCGGCCTTTCGGCTGGAATCGGAATTTGGCATCTTGACCCGGTGCGGGCTCCACTGCTCCCCTGCCGCCCACAAGACCCTAGGGACGTTCCCCCGGGGCACCGTTCGGTTTTCCTTTGGGTTTCAAAACACAGAGGCGGACGTGGATTGCGCCCTCGCTGCCCTCCGAAAAATTACCGCAGTTTAATCCGCTTGCCGCCGCCAAATACTCCAACCGTCCCGATGCGCTGCGCGCTTGGGACGGTTTTTTGTAGTTCTTCAAAGAGGGCGTCCGCGTCACTGGGGGCGACGGACATGAGAAGTCCGCCGGCGGTCTGGGGGTCGTAGAGCAAATCTTGCAAGGCCAGCTCAATATCGCCGCCGTCCACCCCCGGTTCGGCGTAAGTGCGGTTGCGGTACATCCCCGCGGGGAGGATGCCGCTGCGGGCAAGTTCTAGGGCTTCGGGGATGAAGTCCACCCCACCAACGTCGATGGTAATTTCCACGTCAGACCCCTCTGCCATTTCAAAGCAGTGCCCCAAAAGCCCAAAGCCGGTAACGTCGGTGCAGGCGTGGACCTCATACTTCACCATAGCGTCACGGGCGGCCTTGTTCAGCGTGGTCATCAGCGACAGTGCCAGCTTTTCCCCCTCTTCCGAGAGGATTTCCGCCTTTTGGGCGGTGGTTAAAACCCCGATGCCGATGGGTTTTGTGAGGAGGAGCACGTCGCCGGGACGGGCCCCGGAATTGGTTAAAATATGGTCGGGATGGACAAAGCCGGTGACGCACAGGCCGTATTTGGGCTCCGGGTCCAAAATGCTGTGGCCCCCGGTAATCAGTGCCCCCGCCTCGTAAACCTTGTCGTACCCACCGCGGAGCATCTGATGCACCGCCTCTTTGGGCATGTCCTCCGGGATGCACATGATGTTGAGAGCCAGCTTGGGTTCACCGCCCATGGCGTACACGTCGGAGAGGGCGTTTACCGCCGCAATCTGCCCAAAAGTGTAGGGGTCGTCGGCGATGGGGGGAAAGAAGTCCACCGTCTGCACCAGTGCCAAATCGTCGCTGATTTTGTACACCGACGCGTCGTCGCTCTTGTCGAAACCCACCAGCAGATTGGGGTCGCTGTGCACCTTGATGCCCTCCAAAAGCTGGGCCAGTACGCCGGCTCCTACTTTGGCCCCGCAACCGGCGCAGGATGCCAGTTTCGTCATTTTAATTGTCTCCTCCATGGTGATTCCCCTTTTTGATGCTCATATTTGCGGGACGGCGGCCGCTTTTTGCAGCGCGGAACCGCTTGATTTTCAGCGCAGCCGGAGCATGGCTCGATAGGAGTAGCATACCATAAGTTCCTTTTTTGCGCAACCAATGGAGCCGGATTTTTGCCCCAGCGGCTGAATATCCGGCAATCATGGAGCATAAAAACACCCTCCACCGTACGGTGGAGGGTGTTTTTATGCGGAACTGCCCCTGCGGGCGTGGTTTCTCTGCTCA
>JAVXKN010000183.1:0-2578 GCA_036647315.1 Oscillospiraceae bacterium
CGTGATTATTTAGCCGAACAGGAAATGGGTATTTCATAGCAACCCCATTTGCACCGACATACAATTAAGGAGTTGACACGATGAAATCCTTAGAAGAACTGAAAGCCATTCGCGAAAAAATGGAAAAGCAGATGGATTTACGCCGAGAGGGCGAAGAGCGGGTCCGGGTCGTAGTGGGCATGGCTACCTGCGGCATCGCCGCCGGAGCTCGGCCCGTGCTGGAGGCACTGCTGCAAGAGGTGGAAAAGCGGGGTCTTAAAAACGTCACCGTCTCCCAGACCGGCTGCATCGGCGTGTGCCGCTTAGAACCCATTGTAGAGGTCTTTGCCCCCGGCGAGGAAAAAGTAACCTATGTGCGGATGAGCCCGGAAAAAATCCCCGCCATCGTAGCCGACCACCTTGTCAATCATCATGTCGTCACCGAGTATACCATCGGTGCCGCAGAATAGGAGGAAGAACAACATGGATTTTGTACGCTCCCACATTTTAGTGTGCTGTGGCACCGGCTGCTCCTCCTCTAAAAGCCCCGCCATCATCGCCGCCTTTGAAAAGGAGCTCTCGGTAGCGGGCATGAGCGACGAGGCCAAGGTCATCAAAACCGGCTGCTTCGGCATGTGCTCCATGGGCCCCATCGTCGTTATCTACCCCGAGGGCGCGTTCTATTCCCGGGTCACCGTGAAGGACGTGCAGGAGATTGTCCAAGAGCACATTGTGAAGGGCCGTATCGTCACCCGCCTTTTGTGTAAGGAAGGGGACGGCGGCGATACCGTCACCTCTCTGTCTGAAACCCAGTTCTACAAGGGCCAGCTCCGCATCGCCCTGCGCAACTGCGGCGTCATCGACCCGGAGAACATCGACGAATACATCGGCACCGGCGGCTACACCGCTCTGGGCCGTATTCTCTCCCAGCACACACCCCCTCAGGAAATTATCGACGAGCTGAAAAAGAGCGGCCTCCGTGGTCGTGGCGGCGCGGGCTTCCCCACAGGTAACAAGTGGGAATTCACTGCCAAGGCCGAGAGCGACGACGGCGTTAAATACGTCGCCTGCAACGCCGACGAGGGCGACCCCGGCGCGTTTATGGACCGCTCTGTTTTAGAGGGCGACCCACACAGCGTTCTGGAGGCCATGGCCATCGCCGGATACGCCATCGGTGCAAGTCAGGGGTATATTTACATCCGTGCAGAATATCCCATGGCCATTAAGCGTCTGGAAATTGCCATCGGTCAGGCGAAAAAGTACGGCCTGTTGGGTGAGCACATTTTCGACACCGACTTCTCCTTCGACCTTGAGCTCCGTTTGGGTGCCGGTGCCTTCGTCTGCGGCGAGGAGACCGCCCTCATGGTGTCCATCGAGGGCAAGCGTGGCGAGCCCCGCCCCCGTCCCCCCTTCCCCGCCGTCAAGGGTCTGTTCGGCAAGCCCACCCTCTTAAATAACGTGGAGACCTACGCCAACATCACCTGGATTCTCAATAACGGCGCGGCGGCATTTGCCAAAATCGGCACAGAAAAATCCAAGGGCACCAAGGTCTTTGCCCTAGGCGGCAAAATCACCAACACCGGCCTGGTGGAAATCCCCATGGGCACCACCCTGCGCACCATCGTGGAGGACATCGGCGGCGGCATCCCCAACGGGAAAAAGTTTAAGGCTGCCCAGACCGGCGGCCCCTCCGGCGGCTGCATCCCGGAAAAGCTCTTTGACACCCCCATCGACTATGACAGCCTCACCGCCATCGGCTCCATGATGGGCTCCGGCGGCCTCATCGTCATGGACGAGGATAACTGCATGGTGGACATCGCCAAGTTCTTCCTGGAGTTCATTGTGGACGAGTCCTGCGGCAAATGTACCCCCTGCCGCATCGGGACCAAACGGCTTTTAGACCTGCTGACTAAAATCACCGACGGCAAGGGCACTCTGGAGGATTTGGACACCATTGAGGAGCTGTGCTATCACCTGAAAAGCAGTGCCCTCTGCGCTTTGGGCCAGTCCGCCCCCAACCCGGTGCTCTCCACCCTCAAGCACTTTAGAGCGGAGTACGAGGCCCACGTTGTGGAGCATCGCTGCCCCGCCGGGGTGTGCAAAAAGCTGGTGCAGTTCAAGATTGACCCCACCCTCTGCCGTGGCTGTACCCTCTGCGCCACCAACTGCCCCACCAAGAGCATCAGCGGCGTGGTGCGTTCTCCCCACGTCATCGACCAAGAAACCTGCATCAAGTGCGGCACCTGTATGGACCACTGCCGCTTTGAAGCAATTTCCAAGAGTTAAGGGGGGAAGCCATCATGGAAGAAACAAAAATTTCGCTGAAAATCAACGATATTCCCGTCACTGTCCCCGAGGGGACTACCATCCTAGAGGCCGCCCGCACCGTGGGCATCAAGATTCCCTCTCTGTGTTTCCTGAAGGGTGTTAACGAAATCGGTGCCTGCCGCATCTGCGTGGTGGAAGTCAAGGGAGCCCGCTCGCTGGTGGCCTCCTGCGTCTACCCTGTCTCCAACGGCATGGAGGTTCAGACCAACACCCCCGCCGTGCTGGACTCCCGCAAAATGACCTTAGAGCTGATGCTCTCCAACCATCGGAT
>JAVXKN010000184.1:0-2571 GCA_036647315.1 Oscillospiraceae bacterium
GTGAAGGGCGATAAAATTATCATCGGTGCCGATACCATCACAGAGAAAAATGTGCTTTCCGGCTCCTGCTACCTCTCAAACTCCATCGCCTGCGAGGAGCTGACTATCGACACGCTGGGGGCTACGGTGGACTGCTCGGCGGGTGTTGGCACAAAATTTCTCCCAAAGGGTTCAACTGGGCTGATTACAAAGAAAAAAGAACCGTTCTACGTCAGACCAATTATCCGCGTGATGGTGCACGACCTAAAGAAGTATGCCTACGGTGAGGAAGTCTTATATTACCGCGACGGCGTTCTCTTTGCGAAGTTCTACATGGAGAGCGTCAAGCGGGTGGGGAAATATAATTATGAAATCACCTGCACGTCGGCAATCGGTCTGCTGGAAAACTCCGACCACTACGGCGGCATCTACACAGGGCAAAAGATGTCCGCTGTTCTGGCGGACATTGTCGGTGGGAAGATTGCCTATGAGCTTGACCCCCTCTTTGCCAATGTCACGGTCTACGGCTGGCTGCCCATCGCAACCCGCCGGGAGAACCTCCACCAGCTCCTGTTCGCGGAGGGCGCAAGCATTAAGAAAAAGCCAGACGGAACGCTGCTGTTTACAGCACTTTCTGCGGATAGTCCAAAGGCACTTCCGGGAGACCGTCTGTTTTTGGGCGGAGACGTGGACTACAAGTCGGGGGCCACCTCAGCGGCGGTTTTTGAACACGCCTATGTGTCCTACGCGACAGATGCAGTCACGACGCTGTTTGATGGCGAAGTACCGGCAGACAGGCTGATTTCACCATCTGGTGCAACGCTGACAGGCACGCTGGTATCGTTCGATGCGCCGATGCACGACTTGGCAGTCACAAATGGGACCATTCTAGAAAGCGGCGTAAATTACGCTGTATTGTCACAGTCCGCCAGCTGCAAACTGGACGGAAAAAAGTACACTCACACAACCAGAACGATTACCACAGCACCACCCGCAACAAGGGGACTTGTCAATGTGGCGGACAATACCGTAACAGTGAAAGATGCCACCCTAGTGAGCCTTGCCAACAGTGAAAATGTGGCTAAGCGGGTTATGGCGTATTACGGCAGTACAAAGCTTATCAGCACCGATTTGGTGGTTGGCACGGAGCGACCCGGTGACCCGGTGACATTTAGAGACCCATTCGATGAGCAAGCGGATGGATTTATCCAAAGCCTTGATATTTCAATGGGTGGGTTTCTGCGCGCGGCATCCGTTCTTGCGGCTGGGTACGTTCCATCCGGGATAGGAAACAACTTCAAATTCAACTCGATTATTTCCGCAAGTGGCGCATGGACGGTTCCGGCTGGCGTGTTCAAAATCCGGGCAGCTCTGATAGGCGGCGGACCAGGCGGACAATCCGGCGGAAAAGGAAAGGCCGGCGGCGGTGGATTTGCATACCGCACCATGCAGTCCGGCGGCGATGGCGGCGTGGTCGGCGGAGCCGGAAACGGCGGGAACGTCTTAATCGTCACGCTTTCAGTCGTACCTGGCCAGGTGCTCAACATCAAGGTTGGAGCGGGCGGGGCTGGTGGTATTTGCACCTCTGAAATTCCGGCAGACGGGACATCTGGAGAGGCTACAACGTTGGAAACATACACGTCCTCCAACGGCAAATCGTCTGACAAGGGCTACATTGATTTGTTCGGCGGCGGCATATACGCGCTACCGGGTTCCGCAGGCAAAGCAGGAGCGAAAGGCTCCGGTAAGGACGGCGTTGGCCCGTCGGTCACATCTGATGGCATTACTTATACTGCAGGCGGCAGCGGCACAACAGTCGACGATAGATACGGATGGGGACAGGGCGGTGCCGGAGGCGGCGCAGCAAACGGCGGGAACGGAAAGCCCGGCACAGATGGGTCTACATGGGTGCAGCCAAACGGCGCACAGTCAGCTCATGGCGGTCTCGGAGGAGACGGCGCAAACGGCAAAAACGGAAGTACGGCGAGCGTCTTAGGCTCCGGCGGGTCTGGTGGTTCAGGCGGCGGTGGCGGTGGTGCAGGCGGCGGCGCAAGAGGTAACGGTGGAGAGAGCGTTTCCTTCGGTGGCGACGGTGGCGTTGGCGGCCTAGGAGGAAACGGAGGAAACGGAGCACCGGGTGGCGCGATTATTTACTACTAAATAGGGCGTGAAGAAATGGCGACACTTAGAAGTTTGTCAAGAGACTATATGGAGACCGCTGCGCAGTTGAATATCAGCGTGAAGAGGGCGCAGAAAGCACTGGCAGAGTGCGACGAGAGGGAGCGCGGCAAACGAGCCTGTGACCTTAAATTGCTCTGCCAAATGCGACTTCAAATGAGAGAGGTTGGGCGGCTTGCAAAGCATTACTATGACCGCGGATACTATCGAGACAAGCGGTACACATTCTAGCGCATCCTTACTGTCTCAATATAAAAAAGAGCTGGATAGCCTTAAAGAAGAAGAGCGGGCAATACTTTCTAAAATTGAGACAGCAACATCAGAAGGACGGCAGCAGTTTGAGTACGAGCGCGCTGTAATTCAGGAAGATATACTGGACGCATACGAGGCGATTCGGCAGCTTGCACCAAAGCA
>JAVXKN010000185.1:0-2565 GCA_036647315.1 Oscillospiraceae bacterium
ATGGACACCAGACCGGCGGCGTGAATGAGCTGTTTGGCGGAGGAGCAGGCACTTTCCGTGTCCCGTCTGCCCAAATACTGGGCGGCCACCACCGCGCCGCCGGTGGCAAGGGCGGCGAAGACCTGAATAATCAAAATATTGATGGCATCCACCAGAGAAACGCCGGAGACGGCGGCCTCGCCCACCCGTGTAACCATCACGGTGTCCGCCATGCCGATGGTCATGGATAAAAGCTGCTCAATGATGAGGGGAATCAGGAGCCGTTTCAGCGTGGAGGTTGGAAAAAGCTCTTTCTGCTGTGTCAGTGCAGTGTCCAACGGATTCCCCTCCTTCTACAAAATGTAACATCTTATTTTACTCCTTTTGGGTGACAATACAACCCCCAAAAGGGGCAGCGGCGGAAAAATTTCCGCCGCTGCCCTGATGCAATCGGTTATTTAAGTGCGATTCAAATACCGCTCCACGCACTCGTTTGCTTTCGCCACAGTCTCGTCCTCGTCGATGGTGGTCAGCTCTCCATGCTGGACAACGGGGATGCCGTTTACAATGGTGTAGTCCACGTTTCCCTTAAAGCCTACTGTCCCCAGCACCGACTTGGGGTCGAACTGGGTGCCCACCATGGACAGGCGGTTTAGGTCAATCATAAAGAGGTCTGCCGCCATGCCGGGGGCCAGATGGCCGATGTCGTCCCGACCCAAAACGCGGGCGGAACCACGGGTGGCAATTTTGAGGAGGTCATACCCGGAGGGTGCGTCAGCCCCGGAGGTGAGCCGGTGGAGGAGGAAGGAAACCCGCAGCTCCTCCAGCAAATTGGAGCCGTCGTTGGAGGCGGAGCCGTCCACACCCAGCCCGATGGGCACGCCGTATTTTAGTGCCTGTGGCACCCGGCACACGCCGGAGGTCAGCTTCATGTTGGAGATGGGGCAGTGGCAGATGCCGGTGCCGGTCCGGCCCAAAAGCTTCAGCTCGTCGTCGTTAAAGTGAATCCCGTGGGCGTACCAAACGTCAGGGCCTGTCCAGCCCAGAGATTCCATGTACGCCAGAGGGCGCATCCCGAACTTCTCCATGGTGAACTGCTCTTCATCTTTGGTTTCGGCAACGTGGGTGTGGAGCCGTACGCCCAAACTTCTGGCCAGTTTGGCGGACTCCCGCAGCAGGTCGCCTGTTACCGAGAAGGGGGAGCAGGGGGCCAGAGCCACCCGCCGCATGGAGTACCGGGAATCGTCGTGCCAAACGTCCACAATCCGCTCAGAATCCGCCAGAATTTCGTCGATGGTCTGCACCACGGAATCCGGGGGCAGGCCGCCGTCCTTTTTGGACAAATCCATAGACCCCCGTGAGGCGTGGAACCGCATGCCGATGGTGGCGGCGGCACGGAACTGGGTGGCGATGAGATCGCCGGCGTGGGCGGGGAAGACGTAATGGTGGTCAAAACAGGTGGTGCAGCCGGTTTTCAGCAGCTCCCCCATGCCGGTGAGGGAGGAGTAGTTGATAACGTCCTGGTCAAGGTTTTTCCAAATCTCGTAGAGGGTCACAAGCCAGGGGAAAAGCTCCATTTTCTGGACCTCCGGCAGATTGCGGGAAAACATCTGGTAGAGGTGGTGATGGGTGTTGATAAGACCCGGATAAACCACCATGTTGGAGCAGTCAATCACGCTGTCCGCCTGTCGGAAATCGTGGCTGATGGCGGTAATGACCCCATCCTCGATGAGCAGATTGGAACGCTCGTAGAGCGTGTCGTCATTGTCGCAGGAGACAATATATCGCGCGTTTTTCAGCAGTAAAGAAGCCATAAATAACCCTCCCTGTCACATTTTCTGCTCCTATCATAGCCTATTTTTGTGCGTCCGTCAACAGCCCCTTGCAGGAGCGGGGGATAGGGTGTAAAATAAGATATCAAGCCGTTCAGAGGTGCTTTGTAATATTGGAAAAAAGAGGTTTTTATATGATACTCAAAAAACGGTTCAGTGCGCTGACGCTGGCTGTGGTGCTGGCGTTTTCTTTGGCGGTGCCCGCCTTTGCAGCGGAAGAGACGGTGCCCACCAGAGCGGAATCCGCCCAGGCCGCCATCGGTTACGCCGGGCAGTACGGCGGTGCCACCTCCATCCAGTACGCCCTCTGGGAGGACGGCAAAATCACCATGACCGGCAAGGAGGGTGTTTACTCCAAGACGGAAAACCGCGCCCTCACCGAGGACATTCTCTACGGCATCGGCTCCGTGAGCAAGATTTATACCACCACCGCCGTCATGCAGCTGGTGGACGATGGGAAAATCGGCTTAGATAGGCCCGTCACCACCTACCTGCCCACCTTCAAAATGGCGGACGGGCGGTACAAGGACATCACCGTGCGGATGCTCCTAAACCACTCCTCCGGGCTGATGGGCTCCTCTACCGGCAATGCGTTTCTCTTTGACGATGCCGACCAAACCGCCACCACAGACCTTCTCAACCGCCTCTCTGCCCAGCGGCTCAAGGCGGCACCCGGCGCGTTCTCCGTCTACTGCAACGACGGCTTCACTTTGGCGGAGCTGGTGGTAGAGGCGGTGTCCGGCCAGTCTTTTGG
>JAVXKN010000186.1:0-1207 GCA_036647315.1 Oscillospiraceae bacterium
GGGGTGTTTTCAAGATGGCATTTGAGGCCTATAAAGCTGCCCAGAGCCATAAAATGGTGGGTGTAGCACAGCTCCAAAAGCTTACTGGGGTGGGTTTGCAGGTGCTTTTTCAGTGCCCAGAAATCCCCGAAACGCAGGCGGATATAGAGGTTCAGAAAGGGGCGGAGGAGGGCAAAAATAAAGTCCTTTAGCATGAAAAGTCACTCCTTATATAGCGTAGTCATTTGAATCGTTTTCTAAAAGCCCGGAGAACACGGCGGGTATGGGGGCGGTGACGTGGAGGGTTTCGCCGGTAATGGGGCCGGTTAAAAAAAGCTCCGCCGAATGGAGGGCGGTGCGCCCCGGGAGGAGGGGGTGCTCGGTGCCGTATAAAAAGTCCCCGGTGACAGGGCAGCCCACATAGGCCATGTGAACGCGGATTTGGTGGGTGCGGCCGGTTTCCAGCTCCAAACGCACCAGACTGCGGCGGCTCCCACGGGAGACTACCTCGTAGTGGGTGACGGCTCTGTCGCCGTTGGGGGTGACTACCCGCCCTAAAATCGTCCCCTCCGCCCTGCCGATGGGTGCGTCGATGATGCCGCTCGTTTCGGGGGGCGCGCCGTCCACCACCGCCAGATAAATTCTGCGGAAGTCCCCGGTGTGGAGTTGGTGTTTCAGCACCTCATGGCAGTGGGCGTGCTTTGCCACCACCATCAGCCCCGAAGTCCCCCGGTCCAGCCGATTGACCGCCCGAAAGACAAAGGGAATCCCCCGCTCCCTGTAATATTCCGCCAAATAATTGCCCAGCGTATCGGTACCCTGACCGTGGGCGGGATAGACGGGAAGGCCGGCGGGCTTATCTGCCACCAACAGGTCCTCATCCTCATAAACAATATTTACCGGCCCTTTTGAGGGAACTAAATCGCCGTTTTCTCTGTCTGATAGAAGGAGGGACAGGGTCTGTCCTTTTTTTGCGATGGCATCGGTAAAGACACGAACGCCGTCCAGCGTGATGCCGTCCGGCTCCATTTTGGCCCGACTGACCACGCTGGCGGTAAGACGGAGGTGTTTTCGCAGCAGGGTTTGGACCTTGCAGTCGTAGGGCACCACCAGCCCTATCCGCCGCTCCGCCATATTCCCCGCCCCCTCGCTTTTTTCTTTCCTCTATGGTATCAGATAGTGCCACTTCATGGCAAGCCCATCTTGCAAATTTCTGAAAAATGTTTAT
>JAVXKN010000186.1:1306-2561 GCA_036647315.1 Oscillospiraceae bacterium
CTTTTTTCTTTCCTCTATGGTATCAGATAGTGCCACTTCATGGCAAGCCCATCTTGCAAATTTCTGAAAAATGTTTATAATAGGAGAGTACTGTTAAAAAGCAGTAAAGCAAAACGAGGTGATCGCTTTGGACCAGACTCTGGGCATATACATTCACATCCCCTTCTGCCGCAGTAAATGTGATTATTGTGATTTTTATTCACTGGATAACTGCCCCGAGGTGATGGACCGATACCAGAAGGCACTGCTGTGCCATCTGGTGGAAACCGCCCCCTTGGCCGCCGGGCATCCCGTGGATTCCGTGTACTTCGGCGGCGGCACCCCCTCCTATTACGGCGAAAAGCGACTGCGGGAGCTGCTCGCCTGCATCAGAAAGCACTATTCGCTCACAAAGGACGCAGAAATTACCACCGAGGCCAACCCGGACAGCGTCAACAAGAAAGACCTGACAAAGCTGCGTCGGGCCGGGTTTAACCGGCTCTCCTTAGGGGTACAATCCGCCTGTGACCGTGAGCTTGCCGCCCTCCACCGGCCCCACACCTTCGGGGAGGCACAAGCGGCCGTTGAGGCGGCGCGGAAGGCCAAGCTGAAAAACGTCAGCTTAGACCTCATCTACGGGCTCCCCGGTCAGACCCGTGAGGGGTGGCTGGAAACCCTAGATTCCGTGTTAAAGCTAAACCCGGAGCACATCTCCTGCTACGGGCTCACCGTGGAGCCGGAGACCCCCTTAGGCCGCCGTGTAGCGGCGGGAGAAGTTTTGCCCGACGACGACGCACAGGCGGACTGCTATTTGGACGCGGTGGAAAAGTTGGCGGCGGCAGGCTACAAGCAGTATGAGATTTCCAATTTTGCCAAAGAGGGCTATCGGTCACGGCACAATCTCAAATACTGGCTGGGTCTGGAATACATCGGCTTTGGCCCCGGGGCCCACTCCGACTTTGGCGGCAGACGGTACTCCTTCCTCCGAGATTTAGAGGGGTATATCGGGGGGGTCATGGGCGGCGGCAAAATCATTGACGAGGACGACATCATCCCCCAGCGGGAACGCTCCGGGGAATATTTAATGCTCCGCCTGCGCACCACCCACGGCATCGAGGAGTGGGAATATCGGCGGGAATATTTTATGAATTTCGACCCCATCGCCGCCAAACTCTCCGAATACGAACGACTGGGTTGGGCCGTGCAGAAAAACCGCCGCTGGCGTTTCACGCCCCAGGGCTTTTTGCGCTCCAACCAGCTCATCGGCGCACTTTTA
>JAVXKN010000187.1:0-2558 GCA_036647315.1 Oscillospiraceae bacterium
GGCATCACCGTGACGGCCCACATTGACGCGCTGGGCGGCATCAGCCAGCCCACCGAGGAGGAGCAGGCGGCGGCGATTTTGAACGCAAAAGGGCAGATGGATTCCGTGGGGGGCATCATCTCCTGCGCCGTCACCGACTTGCCTGCGGGCCTCGGTGAGCCCGATTTTGGCTGCAATGTGGAGGGAATTTTCGCCCAGCATCTGTTCGCAGTCCCCGCCGTGAAGGGCATCGAATTTGGCGCGGGTTTTTCTCTGGCGGACATGAAGGGGAGCGAGGCCAACGACCCCTTCGCCGTCCAAAGCGGGGCCATTGTCACCAAAACCAACCACTCCGGCGGGGTAAACGGCGGCATCACCAACGGGATGCCCGTCACCTTTCGGGTGGTCATTCGCCCCACCCCCTCCATCGCGCGGGAGCAGGATACGGTGAATTTGGAGACCTTAGAACCGGCAAAACTGTCCGTTACAGGCAGACACGACCCCTGCATTGTCCCCCGGGCAGTGGTGGTGGTGGAAGCGGCGGCGGCGCTGGCTGCCTGCCAAGTTTTGGGCATTTAGAGGTGAAACTATGACGGAATTAGAGGGGCTGCGCCTGCAAATTGACGCCATTGACCGGGAGATTGTCCCCCTGTTTGAGCAGCGGATGGTTTTGGCGGGCAGAGTGGCGGAATACAAGGCGGCTCATAGGTTGCAGACTTTAGATGCCAGCCGCGAGCAACAGGTACTGGCGGAAAAGCGGGCTCTTTTGTCGGACAAAACCTTGGAGCCGGAGGTCACTGAGCTCTACGAGACCATTATGGCACTTTCCCGCCGCCGTCAGCAGCAGTTGCGGGACGGAAAGGCACCCGGCCTGCAGGAATTTCTCGACGGAGCGCGTCTGCCGGTGGAGGACCCTTGTGTCCTCTATCAGGGTCAGCACGGAGCCTATGCCGAGGAGGCGGCCGCCCAATTTTTTGGAGAAAATTGCCGCCGTCAGCACCGGGACACCTGGGAGGAACTTTTGGAGGCCCTGGAAAAAGGGGAGGGCGATTACGCTGTTCTCCCCATCGAAAACAGCTCCAGCGGCGGCATTACCGCCGTCTACGATCTGCTGGCAAAAAGCGGCGCGTCCATGGTGGGCGAACAGTCCGTCAAGGTGGAGCACTGCCTGATGGCCCTTAAGGGCGCGACGCTTCTAGACATTCGCACCGTCTATTCCCATGAGCAGGGCATCCTCCAAAGCGGGGCTTTTTTGAAGGAGCACGGCTTTGATGCCGTCCCCCGGCTCAACACCGCCGAAAGCGCGAAATTTGTCGCGGAACGTGGCGATAAAACCATTGCCGCTATCGGCAGCGTTCGGGCCGCAAAGCTTTACGGTCTGGAGATTTTGGCGGAAAAAATCAACTTCAATTCCGATAATTTCACCCGCTTTGTGGTGGTGTCCCCCCGGCCGGAACTGCGGGAAAACAGCGACAAAATCAGCGCGCTGGCTACGCTCCCTCACCGCAGCGGCAGTTTGAACCGGCTGATGAACGTGTTTTCCGCTTACGGCCTCAACGTGCTCAAGCTGGAGTCCCGCCCCATCATCGGCAGCAGCTGGCAGTACCGATTTTTCTTGGATTTTTCCGGCAATTTGCGTGACCCATCCATGGCAACGGCACTGGCGGAGCTGTCAGAGGCGGCTACCGAGTTCCGCATTTTGGGCAGCTATCCGGCGGGGGTGAGGTTGTGAAAAATATCGTACTCATCGGGATGCCCGGCAGCGGAAAATCCGCCGTGGGTGCCCTGCTTTCGAGGCAGCTCTCCCGGCCCTTTATCGACCTTGACACCCTCATCGAGGAGACCGCAAGCCTTACAGTGTCAGAGATTTTTGACCAGTGGGGGGAGGGGGCGTTCCGAGATTTGGAGTGTGCCCTGGCGGTGCAAACGGCGAACACAACGGGTCAGATTATCGCCACCGGCGGCGGTGTCATTCTCCGGGAGGAGAATATGAAAGCCCTGCAAAAAACCGGAATTCTGGTCTTTTTAGACCGGCCCTTAGAGCAGCTTGCCCGGCAAAACCACGCCGCCCGGCCTCTGCTGGCGGGGGACGGCGACAAAATCGCTACCTTATATATGGAGCGCGTTGAACTTTATCGGCACTGGGCCCAGGTGACGGTGTCGGAGGCGAAAAGCCCGTCAGACGCGGCGCGGCAAGTGGTGGCACTTTGCCGGGAATTGGAGGAAGCCCAATGAAATTTTTGGTCTTAAACGGCCCCAACTTAAATTTGCTGGGAAGCCGCGAGCCGGACATTTACGGCCGTGAGGATTACCCCGCTCTTTGCCGACTGGTAGAGGAGCACGCCGCCGAAAACGGCAGCACCGCCACCTGTTTGCAGTCCAATCACGAGGGGGCGTTGGTGGACGAGATTCAAAATGCGGCGGCTCATTTCGACGCGGTGATTCTCAACCCCGGTGCATATACCCATTATAGTTATGCAATTTACGACGCCATCCGCGCCGTGGATATTCCGGTGTTTGAGGTTCATATTTCCGATATTCAGACCCGGGAGGACTTCCGCAAAATCTCCGTTACCGCC
>JAVXKN010000188.1:0-2536 GCA_036647315.1 Oscillospiraceae bacterium
ATCGGCAGCCTGCGGATTCTCCATAAACTGATCCAGCGGTGACTTGCTTTGCATCGTGAATCCCTCCCAAATTTAGCTTCAGTTCAGTATATGAACGTTGTAGAGTAAGGTGAACGAAATGAAAATTGTTGTTTTCTCCGATTCTCACGGAAATGTGTCCAATATGGTGGAAGCTGCCAGAAAAGAAGAGCCGAATTATATCTTCCACCTGGGGGATGTTATCCGTGACGGCGAGAAACTGGGCGGGTTTTGCCCCAATATCCCCATAGAACAGGTCTGCGGAAATTGCGACAGCTTTTCCAGTGTGGAGGTTCCCATTGAACGTTTGCTGGATTTGTCCGGCAAACGGATTCTCATGCTCCACGGCCACACCGTCCGCGTAAAAAGCGGCTTGGAGGACGGGGAGCGTCGGGCGCGCATCCTGAACGCCGACGTGTTTTTATATGGGCACACCCATGTGCCCTATTGTAGTTACGATGGCACCCTGTGGACCATGAATCCCGGCAGTAGCCGAGATGGCAGATATGGCATTATTGAGATAGAGGGCGACAGATGCACCTGTCGCTGTGAAAAGTTAGAGGAATAAAAGGACGGCGAATTATGAGCGAAGAGAGAGTCAGTCACGCGACCAACGATATGACGGTTGGTAGTCCCGCAAGGTTAATTATATCTTTTTCATTGCCACTTCTCGTGGGCAACGTGTTTCAGCAGCTTTATAATATGGTGGACAGCATTGTAGTGGGAAACTATGTGGGCAAGACGGCACTGGCTGCCGTCGGCATCGGGTTTCCCATTATTTTTCTGCTCACCTCCCTCTTTATTGGCATCTCCATGGGTGCTACCGTGATGATTGCCCAGTATATCGGTGCCGGCGACAGAAAGACAGTGGGGAAGACGGTGAACACCATTTACGGTGGCGTGCTCATCATCATCGTGCCCCTCACCATTCTGGGCATCCTGCTCACAGAACCGCTCTTGCGGCTGACCCATGTGCCGCCCTCCACCTTTGCCGATGCCCGAATTTACACCATGGTGATTCTGGCAGGGCTAATCGGGACCTTGGGCTTTAACGTGAATACCGGCATCATGGAGGGGCTGGGGGACAGCAAAACGCCCCTGATTTTTCTGGCCATCGCCTGCGTCATCAACATTATTTTAGACCTGGTTTTTGTCATTGTTTTTCACTGGGGCGTGTTCGGCGTGGCCTTCGCCACCATCATCGCCCAGGCGGCCTCTTGGATTTTTGGCATTTTTTATATCAATAAAAAGTACGATTTCATTCACATCAGTTTTTTCAAGCTTCGCATTGACAAAATCCTCCTCCGTCAGCTGGTGAAGTTGGGGGTTCCCTCCGGGATTCAGCAGTGCCAGTTCTCCGTGGCAATTATTATGATGCAGTCGCTGATTAACGGCTTTGGCGAGAATTTCACCGCCGGCTTTACCGCCGCCAATAAAATCGACTCCTTTGCCTTCATGCCCATCCAGTCTTTCTCCACCGCCATCACCACCTATGTGGGGCAAAACATGGGCGCGGGACGGATGGACCGGGTCAAAAAAGGCATCCACAGCACCTTAATCATCAGCACCGTGACCTGCCTTGTGATTACCGCCATCGTGATTCCCCTCCGCCGTCCGCTCCTCATGATGTTCAATCAGGATCCGGCGGTGCTGGCAGCGGGGGAGGCCTACTTGTTGCGGGTACTGACCCCTATGTTTGTACTGGCGATTTTATTCACCCTCAACAGCGTTCTGCGGGGTGCCGGCTGCGCCATCGTCCCCATGGTCTCCTCCATTTTGGCACTGTGGGTGGCCCGTGTGCCCACCGCCTATCTGCTGGCCCATTTCTTTGGCCCGGATAACCTCTACTGGTCCTATTTAATCGGCTGGTCCTTGGGCCTCATTCTCGCCACCATCGTCTACCTCCGCGGTCGCTGGAAAGATAAGTGCATTGTCACTCAATTACCCACTTAAACAGAAAAGACGCTGACGATTCAATCGTCAGCGTCTTTTGTGATTTACTTGCTGTTAAAAAGCTTGCACCAGGGTCGGAGCGTGCAGTTGGGGCAGTCCGGGTTTCGCGCCATACACACCGCCCTGCCGTGGAGCACCATTCTGTGGCAGAAGTCGTTGGATTCTTCAGGCGGCAGGCACTTTCGCAGCTGGGTTTCCACTTTACTGGGGTCTTTGGAACCGTCTGTCAGCCCTAGACGGCCTGTGATGCGGATGCAGTGGGTGTCTGCAATGACCACGCCGGGAGTCTTGAAAATGTCTCCCAGCACCAGATTTGCGGTTTTCCGCCCCACGCCGGGGAGTTTCAGCAGCTCCTCCATGGTGCCGGGCACTACGCCACCGTAGTCGGAGACCAGCATCTGTGCCGCCGCTACAATGTCGTGGGCCTTGGCACGGAAAAAGCCGGTGGAGTGAACAAGTTCCTCTACTTCGGAAATGGGCGCGCTTGCCAGTGCGTCCAAAGTCGGGAACCGCCCGAAAAGTCCGGGTGTCACTAGGTTGACCCGTGCGTCGGTACACTGGGCGG
>JAVXKN010000189.1:0-233 GCA_036647315.1 Oscillospiraceae bacterium
CATCAAAATTCTCCGAAAAGAGGCGGGGGACGGCTCCGGCCTCATCTACGGCATGGGTCACGCCATCTACACCCTCTCCGACCCCCGCGCCGTGCTGCTGAAAAAGTTTGCCCGGGACGTGGCCATCGAAAAAGGGATGCTGCCGGAATTGGAGCTGATTGAGACCGTGGAAAAGCTCACCCCGGAGGTTTTCGCCACCGAGCGTGGGGACACGAAAGCCATGTGCGCCAACG
>JAVXKN010000189.1:243-2524 GCA_036647315.1 Oscillospiraceae bacterium
AAATGATGGGCATTCCCCCGGAGCTCTACACTCCCCTCTTCGCCATCGCCCGCATGGTGGGCTGGTGCGCCCACCGCATTGAGGAGGTCTACAACCCCGGCAACAAAATCATCCGTCCCGCCTATCGGGCCGTGGCCCCCGCCCGGGACTTTGTCCCTCTGGACCAGCGCTAAAAAAATCGCCTGACGTTTTTACGTCAGGCGATTTCTTTCATTTGGCAGATGTGCCGCCATGGCACCCGGCTCAGTAAATCCAAAACAGGGTCTCCTCCGACACTGACAGGCCGATTTTCCGCTGCAGTGCCAGAGATTTTTCATTGTCCGCAAAGACGTGCCCCGTGGGCAAAATCCCCTGAGACATGCACAGTCGCACCTGCGCCCGCTCTAAAAGCTCCCCGAACCCCCGCCGGCGGTACTCCGGCAGAATCTCCAAAAGCCCCATCGTTCCCTCAAAATGGCTGCCGATGAACCCCGCCATTTGCCCTTCCACGAAGACCCCCATCATCCCCAGGTCGATGGCCCGCTGGATGTAGTCCATGGAGAAATCGCAGCTGTAATGGCTGTGGACAAACGCCGTATCAGCCCTCGTCAGCTGCCGCAGTTCCCCCTCAAAGGGCGGCAGTTCCGGCGGCTCCCGCTTTTCGTAGAGGACGGACAGGCAGATTTCCTCGGTTTTGAACCCATACCGCCGCTTGGCCTCCTCCCGATAAAACTGCTCAAAGCCCACCAGAATTTCCAGCTTTTCCGGCAGTTTCCGCAGCATCCAGTCCGCCAAAACAGTGGACTGGGCACTCATCATATAGACCTCCGACGCCTTGTCGTAGAGCAAAACTCCGTCACTGTCGGCGTAAATCAGTTCCTCGCTCTCCCGACGCAAAATCTCCAAAATATTGGCGTAAAGTACCCGATCGTGGTTTACATAACATATCGCTCGTTCCAGCAAACTCATTTCTGCAGCTCCTTCAAGGGCAGTGAAATATGGAAGGTAGTCTTCCTTCCGTTACATTCCGCGTGGATGGTACCGCCGTGGCCCTCCACAATCTCCTTGGCGATGGCCAGACCCAGCCCCGCACCCCCGGTGCGGCTATTGCGGGCGGCATCCAGCCGATAAAATTTATTAAAGATGTTGGATAGCTCCTGTTCGGGAATCTCCATCCCCTCATTGGAAATGGCGATTTCCACGTTGCCGTTTTCCGGCCCGGCGGTGAGGGACACTGTCCCCCCGGGGGTGCTGTAACTCACCGCGTTTCGCAGCACGTTATCGAACACCCGAGCCAGCTTGTCCGGGTCCCCCTCAATCATCATGCCGGAGGTAATATCGCACTGACACCCCAAGCTTTTCTGCTCAAAAATCGGGAAGAACTCGTCCGCCAGCTGCTCCAGTAAAATGGACAGCTGAATGGGCTCCCGCTCCGTGGGGTCGGACTGCAAATCCATTCGGGAAATGTCGAAAAATTCCCCCAACAACTCCTCCAGCCGCAGTGCCTTATCTAGGGCGATGCCGGTGTATTTTCCGCGCTGCTCCGGTGTCAAATCCGGCTTTTCGTTCAAAAGGCTCAAATATCCCACCACCGAGGTGAGGGGCGTTTTCAAATCGTGGGCCAAAAAGGCCACCATGTCGGCCTTCCGCTTTTGGTTTTCCAGCCGCTCCGCCGCCTGCTCCTCCAGTCGGGTTCGCAGGGCGGTCAGCTCCCCCTGGATGGGAGCCAACTCCCGGGGCAGAGTTGCTGCCATATCGCCGCCGGACACCATGCCCCCCAACGCTCCGCGAATCTGGTCCAACCATCGGGTAAACCGGCCCATCGCCATATAAAAGCCCATCAAAATCAGCAGGATAATTGCCAGCATGATAATTTGCTCCCGATGGCCCAGTACATTGTGCTGATAGGCCAGCACCGCCTGGGCGTGGGTCTGCCCGAAAATAGTCTCCGCCAGCATCACATAGAGCCGGGACAGCAAGTCCCCCAGCGCGCCGTTAAAGAGCCACTCCAAGAGGAAAACCCCCACAATGGCCGCCGCCACCGCGCCGATAAACACAAAGAAGAGCATTTTCAGCTTGAGCCGTGTGTATTTTTTCTTCATTTTGCCCCTCCTGTCGTAGACCTCATTATAGTATTCTTTCCCCGAAATGGCAAGGAAAAGGCACCTGATTTTACAAGAAATCAGGTGCCTTTTATCAGACAATCACATACCGGCCATCCCGGCGGGGCGGCAGCTTGGGTGTCTGGTCGGCGTAACCCAACGTCACCGCCGCCACAAACTCCCCCTTGTCCGGCGCGAAC
>JAVXKN010000190.1:0-2512 GCA_036647315.1 Oscillospiraceae bacterium
GAGAGCTTGCCCTTTTTCTTGCCCCGCTCTACCAGCTCCGCCAGCTTTTCTACTCCGGCAACGCCCTCTAGGGTCTTCATGATTTCGACCTTACCGGCCTCCATCTTTTCTACTGTGGTCTGCTCCTGCTTCAGAGGCTCCTCCGCCGTTTTGGCGGCTGCTTTCTTCGCGCTCATAGCCTTCATCCTCCCGTACTTTTTTGTTTCTTTCTCGCCTGAAGGGCAAGCAGTCCGTCGTCGTCTTGAACCTTTGCTTCCCGCATCACTTTTCTATAATCCTGCAGCGCGGTTTTGGCGTTTGCCATTACGGTTTCTTCCCCCGCAATTTCCGCAAACAGTGCCATCTCCTCCGCTGTGAGAACGCTATCTAAAACCGCCGGGGTGAGGCTTTTCCCCTCCTGCCAGCGGGTTTTGAACATGCCGTAAATTTTCCCGAACAGGGGGACTGTAAACTGGCTCTCGTCCAAATCGGCCAGCTGCTTCAGCAACTCCGGGTCGGACTGCACCAGACGGAGGATTCCCTCCTCGGCACGGCCTGCGCGGACGTTTTCATACCGCAGTTCCCGGGCCTTGGGCTGGACGTTTCGGGCCGGGGTGAGAGCGGTACGCTCCTCTTTTTTACGGGTTTGGTAATCCTGCCGTTTCCGCTGGCGGGCCACCTCGTTTTCCATAGCGTCCTTGGAGACACCGGCGGCATCGGCGGCACGGCCCGCGTAAATTTCCCGCTCCACGGGACTGGTGAGGGTGGCAATCATCCCCGCCGCCTCTTGGAGGAACAGGGCGCGATTTTCGTCTGTGGTTAAATCGTATTTTGCCTTGATGGTGTTCAGCTTGTAGGCCACCTGATTTTCGCTGCCATCCATGAGGGCGCGGAAAGCGGGGGCACCTTGAAACTTGATGAAATCGTCCGGGTCCTGCTTGCCAAACTCGCCGTTTTCCAAAAGCCGCTTGGGCAGCTGCAGGACTTTGACGGTAAAGTCGGTGTTTTTCAGCACCGCCATGGCTCGCTCGGTAGCGTCTTTGCCCGCGTTATCGTTATCGTAGCAGAGGACAACCTCTTTGGTGTACCGGCTCATGAGCCGGGCGTGGTCTGCCGTGAGGGCGGTGCCCATGGTGGCTACCGCGTTATCGAACCCCGCCTGATGGAGGGTAATCACGTCGATGTTGCCCTCTACCAAGAGGAGATTTCCCGCCTTGCTGTTTTTCGCCAGATTCATGCCGTAGAGGACGCTCCGCTTGCGAAAGACCGTGGTTTCCGGGGTGTTGAGGTACTTGGGGGAGGCCTCCGCGTCCATGACGCGACTGGTAAAGCCAATCACGTCGCCCCGCAAATCAATCACCGGCAGCATGAGCCGGTTGCGAAATTTATCGTAAAAGCTGCCGTTTTTCCCGGCGACGATAAGCCCCGCATCTAACAGGTCGCTTTTGGAGTACCCCTTGGCGGTGAGCTCTTTCACAAGGGAATCCCAACTGTCGGGGGCGGCACCTAGGCCGAACCGCTTGACATAGCTGGAGGAAATTTTTCGCTTTTCGATGTAGGCCGCCACCGTGGCACCCTGGGGGGAATTGAGGACGTTATGGTAGAACCGCGCCGCCTCTTTGGTGAGGGTTAGCACCTTTTCACGCTGGTCGCGGTAGCTTTTGTCCCCGTCCTCCTCCGGCAGTTCTAAGCCGGCCTTTGCCGCCAGCATCCGCACCGCGTCGGGGAAGGACACGTTCTCCATCTCCTGAACGAAACGGAGCACCCCGCCCCCCTTGCCGCAGCCGAAGCAGTGGAAAATCTGCTTATCCGGCGAGACGGAAAAGGAGGGGGTTTTTTCGCCGTGGAAGGGGCAGCAGGCCCAGTAATTGCCCCCCTTATGGGTGAGGGGGAGATAGGAGGAGACAGTATCTACAATGTCGGTGCGGGCCACCAGTTCTTCTATAAACTGCTCTGGGATAGACACGGTTCTCCCCCCTTATCGGTCATTTTAGCCACTTTTGTTCTATTTCAGCACGTTTTGGTTACTTTACGGTCCACGCTTGGGGGATAAAGGCCTCGCCGTACTTATCCACCGCGAATTTATCCGTCATGCCGGCGATATAGTCGCACACCGCCCGCTCTTTGCCCTCCCGCTCCAAAATGTCTAAAAAGTCGGCGGGGAGCTTGTCTGTATTTTGCAGATAGTAGTCAAAGAGGCGGTGAATCATCTCTTGGGCCTTGGTCTCCTCCCCCTTGGCGATGGGGCTACGGTAGACCTCCTCGAACATGAAGTCCCGGAGGAGATTCATATAGTTCGCTCTATCCGGCGACTGGCAAATGGCGGTTTGCCCCTCGGAGGCCTCAATCACATCCACCGCCAGCGTGTTAATCCTCTGTCCGTGGGAAAAGCCCAAATGCTGCAAAATTTCCAAGGGAATATCCATCTGGTAGATGATTCCCCCGCGGATGGCATCGTCGATGTCGTGATTTATGTAGGCAATCTGGTCCGCAAGGCGGATAATTTGCCCCTCCAGCGTCTCCGCCGGGGTGC
>JAVXKN010000191.1:0-2511 GCA_036647315.1 Oscillospiraceae bacterium
TGACCATCGGGGTTCCCTCCTTTCTTTTGGCACTGGAACCCAATAAAGAGCGGGTGCGGGGGGCTTTTCTCACCAACGTTATCGGACGCTCGGTGCCGGGGGCACTGACCATGGTGTCCAACGTCTTAATGGTGGTCTTTCTCTCCAACTTTTTTCGCTTTTCTCTGGAGGAAATCTCCACGCTGGCGGTGGTGCTCACAGGCTTTACCGGCCTTGCCGTCCTCTGGAATATCTGCCGGCCCTTTACGGTTTTTCACTCCCTCCTGCTGGGGGTGATGTCGGCGGCGTTCCTCATTGCCGTCCTCTTTTTCCAGCCCTTTTTCTCTCTGGTGCCCTTTACTTGGGCCATGGTTTTCGCGCTGGTTCCCCTGTTCCTCTGGTCGCTCCTCTGCCTCTATCTGCTGCGCAAAGCCATGGCGTGGGGCGCACAGTGCCGCAAAAACAAACAACCGTAAAACGCAAAGCAGCCTCCACAAATTCTGTGGAGGCTGCTTTTTTTCAGTCGCTGGAGTTGAGCAAACGGCGGTAGAGAATGGCAAGGGCATCCCAAGTGGGATAGTCCACAATGCCTGTCACCGGCGGGATAAAGTCCCGCTGAAAAATCATCACCGCCTCTAAGGTGGCCTCGTCAAAGAGTCCGTTGGGGATGATGTGGGGGAGCACCACATGGGAAAACGAAATCTCCCGCAACATTTTCTGCATCACCTCGATGGGGCCGGGTGATTGCCGTAAAAAAGTTCTCATGAAATCACCTCGCTCGTTCCGTCCCGCTGACCCAAGGAGAGCGGTGTGCCGGGATAGCGCAGGGCGGGCCCCTCCGCGTCGTTCAGGGTGCGCTCCGCCCCCACGAACACCTGATAGAGTGCGTCCCAAGTGATGCCGTCCACCACCCCGGTCTGAGGCAGTCCCTCCGTCCGCTGAAAGCACTCCACCGCCCACTTTGTCTCCTCGCCGAAAATGCCGTCCTCAGTGACGAAGGGAATTTCGTCGTTAAACTCCGAGGCCACCGCCAAAAAGTACTGCAGTTCGGAGACTTTTTTGCCCCTGTCACCCAGCTTAATAGCGTCGGGGTAGCGGTAGTTACTGGCGAAAAACTGCTGCCCCTCGCTCTCCAACTCCGCCAATCGCTTCACCCCCACATAGATGCGGACGATTTGATACCAAGTCCCCTTGCCCACAATGCCATCCTGGGTGAGGGAAAAGACCTGCTGAAATTTTTTGACGGCGGCTTCGGTCATGGGCCCGAAAACCCCGTCCACCGGCGCAATTTTCGGGATGGCGGGGTAATCTCTGGAAATGCGGTTCAGGGAGAACTGCACCGCCTCCACGTCCGCCCCGGAATCCCCCAAACGCAGGGGCGTGCCGGGGTAGGAGCGGGTCACAGCCTGAATGGGCGCGTTGGAAACAATCTCCACGTCGCCGTAGTACCGGCGCAAAATGTCCAAACTGGTGGCACCGTTTTCCGCCATCTCCTGACTGCCCCACTGGCTCATACCTCCGCAGGTGGAGGTGGTGCCGTTACAGAACCGGGCGGGGAGGGGTTCCACGCTGCCCCGGCGGCGCAGATAGCTGTCAAAAATGTCGTCCACCAGCGCGGCGATATTCTCGAAAATGTTCCGTCCGGGGATGAATTTCTGGTCCACCGCCGTGGTGGCGGTAATCTGAAAGGGGTACCCCCTTGCGGCGTAGTGTTCGGTGTAAACCCGATTGAGGGCAAAGGAAATCTGCGCCAAAATGTTGGCCCGGAGTGCCGCCGGCTCCCAGGTGGGATAAATTTCGCTGGAGGCCACGTTTTTGATGTAGTCGGGGAATGAAACGGTGACGTTTTCCGCGTCGCGGGTAGGTGCCCCCATATGAACGGTGATAAATTCCGGGATGTACGGGATAATATTGCCTGCCATCTCGTTCCCCTCCTAAAGCTCTTGTGGGGTGACGTGGACGGTGCGGGGCAGGTCGTAGTAAGGCTGATGCTCCGCCAGCGGAACCAGTCCCACCTGCTGGAGGGTGGCGATGGCGGGGAAAATTTGCACGTCCTCAATGACGGCCCGACGGTAGCCGGGGTGCTCCACCCGCACATTGCAGCGGGTAAAGGGGAGGGGAGCACCGGGGGCCATGCTCTCCGCCGCCCCGGGCGTTTCAAACGGGACGGGCAGGGTGTTGCCGCTCTCGTCGCTGGTGCGCAGTGCCACGGTGCGCTCTATACCCCCAGCGTCCCGCTGGGTAATGGTGACGGCGGCGTTGGGGACAGGTAACGCCCCCCGGGCCGTATAGACCCAAACAGATAAAGTGCCAAGTCCAGACAAAAAAATGCGCCTCCTTTGGGAAAAATGGTTGCATGATAGCAGTCCATTCTATGTCCCAAAGAGGGCGCAGGTGCGGCGGTTGGAGGTTATTTGAGCAGTGACGTTACCAAAAAGTACCCCAGCACCAGTACACCTAGGACGATGCGGTACCAGCCAAAGACCTTGAAGTCGTGCTTTTTGATGTACCCCATGAGGAACTTGATGGCTA
>JAVXKN010000192.1:0-2488 GCA_036647315.1 Oscillospiraceae bacterium
ACGCAAGCATCCAACCCAGTCGTTTCCAAGTCAATAACAGTATAATCCGATGGCGGTATAAGCGTTTCGGGGTAAAATCGCTTTAGTGACATTCGCGGGGCCGGCCCTATGGGTGCTGGACCAGGGAATAGAAACGCCATCAATCCCATTTTGACTCACTCCCATTTGTGTCCAACTTGGACACTTTTTTGCGTTGGTAAATTCTCCATAACCTGAATACGTTAAAACATGGGCACACAGCGGCAGAGCCGATATTTTGAATATGGAATATATTTACTATAACACTTTTTTCGTCTGGTTGCAATGAAAACGGGGAGAAACTCGCAATTCAAGAATTATTAGACCGTTTTTGCGGGACATTATGAATCGGCTCGTGCCTTTTTTAGCAGCCAGTTTTTTAGGTTTTCGATGCCGTCGTCGGTCTCGGGGAAGGTTTTGGTTTCCTCCATCTCGGAGAGCTCGCGGCAGAGCGGGCCACGCCAGATACTGACCGTTATCTGCTCCTCCTTTGGGGGCTCGATGGCGAAGCGCACTGTTTCAAAGCTGCCCAAAAAGCCGTTTCCGTTTTGAAAATGGCTCAGAGTGGGCAGGGTAATTGGATTTTCCACAAAAATCACCTCGAAAATATCATACCGCAGTTTTGGGGGAAACGCAAGAGACGGACTTCCTTTCACCGATGGGCAACAAAAAACGGCGGGAGATTCCTCCCGCCGCTCTTTTTTCTGTTATAGCAGTCCGTTCAGGGTTTCGCGGTAGCGGTCGGCGGGCATGGTGCCCACCTTGCGGTCTACCTCTTGGCCGTTTTTGAAAATGACCACCGTGGGGATGCTCATGACCCCGTACTTCCGGGCCAAATCCTGCTGGTCGTCAATGTCTACCTTGCCGACGATGGCCTTGCCGTCGTACTCATTGGCCAGACCCTCGATGACGGGGCCCAGCTGCTGACAGGGGTTACACCAGGTGGCCCAAAAGTCCACCAATACGGGTGCTTCGGATTTCAGTGCCGCGTCCATGCCGGCCTCGTTCAAATGTAAAAGTGCCATGGTTCATTCCTCCAAATTTTCTTTCGTAATTCTGCCGTTAGTCTTTCCTCTTTTGATGTTTTTATTTTACCACCGCTTCGTCAGAAGTCAAGAATTAAATAGGAATGTTTACTGTTTATTCATTTCTTTTCCACAAAACTTTTTTGTTGTCTCTTTCTTCTCCAAAAGCATTGCTTTTAGAGGGGTTTTCGGTGTAAAATAGAGTATTACAGAAACACGAAGGAGAGAGCACTATGACAACTGATTCTTCCGCCGCCATGGCGCAGAATTTTATCCACGATTTCATCGACGAGGACTGCGCACCCGGCGGCCGTACCGCGGGGCAGCAGGTTCACACCCGCTTTCCGCCGGAGCCCAACGGATACCTGCACATCGGCCACGCTAAGGCGATTTTTATCGACTTCGGCACCGCCGAAAAATACGGCGGCGTGTGTAACCTCCGCATGGACGACACCAACCCCTCCAAAGAGGACGAGGAGTATGTCGATGCCATCAAGGAGGACATTCACTGGCTGGGCTACGACTGGGACGACCGGTTTTACTTCGCCTCCGACTACTTTGAAAAGATGTACGGCTTCGCCGTGGAGCTGATTGAAAAGGGGCTTGCCTACGTCTGCCAGCTCTCACCGGAGGAGTTTAAGCAGCGGCGGGGTGACATTGGCGTACCCGCCACCTCCCCCTACCGTGACCGACCCATTGAGGAATCTCTAGACCTTTTCAAGCGGATGCGTGCCGGGGAATTTCCCGACGGTGCTATGACGTTGCGCGCCAAAATTGACCTTGCCAGCGGCAACTTCAATATGCGTGACCCCGCCATCTACCGCATTAACCACACGAAACACCACCGCCAGGGGGACAAGTGGTGCATCTATCCCATGTACGACTTCGCCCACCCCTTGGAGGACGCCATTGAGGGCATCACCCACTCCCTGTGCTCTTTGGAGTTTGAGGACCACCGCCCGCTGTACGACTGGATTGTAGACCACGTCTCCGCACCCTCGAAACCACGGCAGATTGAGTTTGCCCGACTGGGCATCAACTACACCGTCATGAGTAAGCGCAAACTGCGGGAGCTGGTGGAAAAGGGCCTAGTCTCCGGCTGGGACGACCCCCGGATGCCCACCCTGTGCGGCCTGCGCCGTCGGGGCTATACCCCCGCCGCCATCCGCGATTTTTCACAAAGAAACGGCGTTTCCAAAGCGTCCTCCACCGTGGAGTTTGGCTTTTTGGAGCACTGCCTGCGGGAGGATTTGAACACTTCTGCCCGCCGGGTCATGGCGGTACTCCACCCGGTGAAGCTCACCATCACAAACTACCCGGAGGGGCAGTCTGAGGAATTTGCCGTGGAGAATAACCCCAACAATCCCGAGGATGGCACCCGGTCTGTCTTTTTCTCCAAGCACCTCTATATTGAGGCGGACGACTTCATGGAGGAGCCTGCCCAC
>JAVXKN010000193.1:0-2488 GCA_036647315.1 Oscillospiraceae bacterium
ATTATTTGGTCTACAAGGTAGCGGCGGCACTGGCCGCTACCGTGGCGGAAGGGTCGGGTCCCGCCCTCATCGACAGCATCGGCGGGGCCTTCGGGCTGGTACTGGGGATGACAGGCAGCTGCGCGCTACTGCTTCTGATTTCGCTGGTGTCTGGGATTTCGGCGGTGACGGGATGATGGAATTGTTGAGGCAGTGGCTCATGGGCATCACCTGCGCCGCCCTAGTAGTCACTTTGGCGGAACACATGACGCCCCAAGGCTCCATGAAAAAAATTGTAGGACTTGCCGGCGGACTGGTGCTTTTGGTGGCGGTACTAAGCCCCATAGTGAGGCTGGATTATCAAAAGCTGTCCGGGGAGTTGGCCGGCTATCGCATGGAGGCGGAGGGCTATGCGGAGGCCATGAAAAGCGTGAACAGTGACCTGACAAAATCAATCATAGCGCAGCAGTCCGGCGCATATATTGTGGACAAGGCGACTGCTTTGGGCATCGAAAACTGCACAGTCCAAGTAATTTGTACAGAGGGAGCGGGTGGCTTGCCTCTGCCCGTGTCCGTTGCGGTAAAGGGGAACTTTACCACGGAGCAGGGGGCACAGTTGCGGCGCATCATTGAGGCGGATTTTGCCATCCCGGCGGCGGAGCAACGATTAGAAAGGAGTGAGGTGCCATGAAAGGAGCGGGTGTAATTTCTGAATTTCTCAGTCAATTTATGAAACTGTTTGTAAAGTACAAATATGTCATGCTGGTGGTGGCGGCAGGGATTTTTCTGCTGGTGATTCCCACAATCGGCGGCAAAACAGCGGCCGCGCCTGAAAAAAGTCGCACGGCGGCAGAATTTTCACTCACAGAGCTGGAACAGAAGCTGGAATCCGCCCTGTCCCAAATCGAGGGCGCGGGCCGTGTCACCGTGGTGCTGACGGCAAAAGAGGGCACCCGGAGCGTTTTAGCCAGCGATGAGCGTGAAAACAACGGGGAGAGCCAGCAAAATGTGGTGGTGGTGTCCACCGGCTCCGGCACTCAGGAGGCGGTTTTGTTGCAGCAAATTTACCCGGAACTGCAGGGCGCGCTGCTGGTCTGTCCCGGTGCCGGTGAAGCCACAGTCCGGCTCAAGCTGATGGAATCCGTGGCGGCGCTGACGGACTTAGGCGCCGATAAAATAGCAATTTGTAAAAGTAAATGAGAAAGCGAGGAAGGAAACTATGAAACTCTGGAAACGAAACGCAGTGGTTGCAGTCATCGTGCTCTTTGTGTGTGTGGCGGTGTACCTCAACTGGTCCTATGGAAACGGCGAGGGGAAGGACACCGCCTCCGGCGGAAAGCTTTTGGGCGAGGCAACCTTGGTAGACGGCAAGAAAAAGGACCCGCTCCTGTCCGTACCCGGTGACGGCAAAGCCACTGCTGATACTTATTTTGCCTCGGCGCGTTTGACCCGCCAGCAGGCGCGAGACAGTGCGCTCACACTTCTGCAACAGGCGGCAGCAAGCGAACAGGCAGAACAGACGGTGAAGGACGAGGCCAACCTCACCATCCAAACCATGGCGGCCAACACCCTCAGCGAGGCGCAGATAGAAAATCTGGTGACAGCTAAGGGCTACACCGACTGCGTGGCCTTCATCGGCGATGAGAGCATCTCGGTGGTGGTCTCAGTACCCACCGGGGAACTCGCCAAGGCGGACACTGCGAAAATCATGGAGATTGCCATTGAGGAGACAGGACTGAAGGCAGACCAAATCAAAATCATCGGGGCGGAGTAGTACCGGCGGGCGCAGGAATTTTTTCCTGCGCCCGCACTGCGTTTCCCCGTAGAATCTGCTTGATATTTCGCATAAATGTGGTATAATACAAATAAGTTTTATCACAGAAAAGGAGCGTGACCTTTTATGAGCGAGGCCAGAGAATATGTTTCCCAGCCGGACGAGTTGGGGAATATCCATATTGCAGACGAGGTTTTAGCCGTCATTGCCGCCGCCGCCGCATTAGAGGTGGAGGGTGTAGGGAGTCTTTCCAGCACCTTGGCCTCCGATATTACCGAGCTCACCGGCCGTAAAGTGCTTTCAAAGGGCGTTCGGCTCCATGCCGAGGAGGGGAGCGTCACAGTGGAAGTCTCCATCCTCATCCAGTACGGGTACACCATTCCCACCGTCGCCCACGCCGTTCAGGAGGCCGTTATGGCCGCCGTGGGCAACACCAGCGGTCTCCAAGTGGAGAGCGTCAATGTCCATGTGGCAGGTGTCAGCTTTCCCCATGAAAAGCACCAATAACGCGTATTTCCAAAGCCAAAAAGGCATCGGGCAGGGGAATTCCTGCCTGATGCCGTTTTTTGCATAAAAGGGTTTATTTTTTGCCGGAAATTGTATATAATACAGATATCCCTATTCTAGATATGAATGCTTCCCACTGAGGAGCACGGAGGAGACACCATGACCAGAACCAATGCCAGAGAAATTGCCATCCATTTTGCTTTTGAGTTGGGCTTTACAAAGCAGAGC
>JAVXKN010000194.1:0-2477 GCA_036647315.1 Oscillospiraceae bacterium
GGCTCCGCGCCTGACGGCACCAACAATGATTATGACGAGCTCCTCCCCGCCGCCATCGAAGTGGTTTTGGAAGTGGGACAGGCATCGGTGTCCATGCTCCAGCGTCGGTTAAAGCTGGGCTATGGCCGGGCTGCACGACTGGTGGACCAGATGGAGGAGTGCGGCGTTGTAGGTGCCTTTGAGGGCTCCAAGCCCCGACAGCTGCTCATCACCAAGGAGCAGTGGCAGGAGCGGCAGTTCAAGGAGGGCATCACCCCGCCTCAGAGCGTCCCCGCAGACACCTGGAAGCCGGAGGACGAGCCGGAGCCCACCTCTGCAGACGACGAGGCCCCCTTCGACGAGGACGACGAGGTCTAATTTTAGTCAAAAAGTAAAAAGGGTCGGCGGTTCAAACGAACCGCCGACCTTTTATTTTTAGAATCCTGTTTTATGGTTTTTCCCCGTTTCGCCGTGGTACCAGAAGTGCCCCAACAAAGAAGATGGATTGCAACGCCGCCACCAGAACGGGCAGCAGGAGGTCATTTGGCAGGTGCATGGTACCATAAGCCTCCTCCATCAGCACAGCTTCCGAGACTGCTGGCAGGGACCAGATAACGAATGGCAGGTTATCCGGTAGCACAGATGCCAGCGTCAAAAGCACCACCTGGGTCGCAAATGCCACGAAACCCGCAAGGCAGCAGGCGGCGGGTGTCAGCTGGGCGCAGTGCTTACGCGCCAGCAGCCCGACGATGGGATAGGGTAGCAGCAGCAGGAGCGAAGCTGTGACGGAATACCACAAAGGCAAGTCACTTGCCAGCAGCCCAAACTTCAAGACGGCAAACGCCATGCAGCCCAGTGCAACAATCATAGCACAGGCATGGGCAATCAGAAAGCGCGGAAGGAGCATGTAAAAACGTTTCATGGCAGAATTCCTCCCTTTTGATGCCACTTTCAAATAGGCTAAAATTTTGCTTGACTATGACGTTACGTTATGGTGTATACTGCGGATATAGACGGAAATGGACGCCTGTTTTCGCTATAGAAGGGTTGGGATTTTTTTGCACATCAGTGAAGTGGCAAAGCGCGCCGGAGTAACCGTTCGCACGCTGCACTATTACGACCGGATTGGCCTGCTGACACCGGAAAAAGCCGCCGGTGCAGGATACCGGATTTACAGCGACGAGAACCTTGCACAGCTTCAGCAGATTCTCTTTTTCCGTGAACTGGATTTCTCCTTGGAGGACATTCGCGCAATCATGAAAAACCCCAACTTCGATAAAGCCAAGGCGTTGCAGAACCACCGTACCCTGCTGCTGGAAAAGCGGGCACGGCTGGATGGACTGCTGGGTCTGTTGGATCAAACTATAAAAGGAGAAAAAACCATGAGTTTTCAGGAATTTGACAGCACAAAAATTGAGCAAGTGCGAGAGCAATACGCCGCAGAGGCCCGGGAGCGTTGGGGCGATACCGACGCTTACAAGGAGAGCGAGGGCAAGACTATGAGCTATAATACGGCGCAGTGGAACGATGTAGACGGCGAGAGCGCCGCCATTTTGGGGGCGTTTGGTCGGCTCCGTGACGGCGACCCAAAGAGTCCCGAAGCACAGGCACTGGTTGCACGCTGGCAGGACTACATCAGCCGCAGTTTCTACCGGTGCACCGATGAAATTCTGGCCGGCTTGGGACAGATGTACACAGGCGACCCGCGGTTTACCGCAACTATCGACCAGAACGGTGCCGGTACCGCCGCCTTTTTATCCAAAGCGATTGAGGCCTACTGCGCCCGATAGAGTACAAAGAGGTGGAAATCGCAACTTCGATTTCCACCTCTTTTTTCTCAATTATTTGTCTGCCAGCAGCTTGTTGAGCTCGGTCATAAAGGTATTTAGGTCCTTAAACTGACGGTAGACGGAGGCGAAGCGGACGTAGGCTACCTCGTCCACTGCCTTCAGGCGATTCATCACCAACTCGCCGATTCTGGCGGAGGGAATTTCACGCTCCATCTCGTTCTGCAATTCACTCTCAATTTCGCTGACGAGGTTTTCCAGCGTGGACAGGGGGACGGTCCGCTTTTCGCAGGCCTTCACCATGCTGCTCAGCAGCTTACTGCGGTCAAATGCCTGACGGCTGCCGTCTTTTTTGATGACAATGAGGGGGATGCTCTCCATGGTCTCGTAGGTGGTGAAGCGTTTATGACACTCTAAGCACTCGCGGCGGCGGCGGATGCTGGCTCCCTCGTCAGCGGGGCGGGAATCGACAACCTTACTCTCGGGGTGGGCACAGAAAGGGCATCTCATGAATTGTTCATCCTTCCCAGTCAATTTAATGTTGGAAACACACACGTTGGTTTACAATAACTGCATTATAGCACAGAACGTCAAAATGTGGTATCTTTTTTTGCACTTTTTGGATTTTTTGTATAAATGCAGTTTTCACATGGCAAACTATGATTGCGAAAGTGAGGTGAGCTCAATGAAAAACGAACAGAACAACAGTGC
>JAVXKN010000195.1:0-2420 GCA_036647315.1 Oscillospiraceae bacterium
CGGCAAAACCGCTCACCAATTTCTGGGACGGCTTCAAGGCCAGCTTTACCCGCACCTTCATTACAGAAGACCGCTGGCAGCTGGTGCTGGATGGGCTTTGGGTCACGGTGTTCATCTCGGTCTGTTCCGGGATTTTCGGCTCGCTGATAGGCTTTGGCCTCTGTATGCTTCGCCGCAGTAAAAAGCGTATCGCCGCTCTCCCGGCGGCAGGCTTTATCAAACTCATTCAGGGCACGCCCATTGTGGTGCTGCTGATGATTCTCTACTATATCATCTTTGGTGAGATAGATATCCCTGCTATTCTGGTGGCGATTTTCGGCTTCGCAGTCAATTTCGGTGTCTATGTGTCCGAGATGATGCGCACCGGCATTGAGGCGGTGGACAAGGGCCAGATTGAGGCGGCGTATGCTCTGGGCTTCACCAAAACAAAAACCTTCTGGAAGATTACCTTCCCACAGGCCGCCCGACATTTCCTGCCCATCTTTAAGGGCGAATTTATTTCCATGGTCAAGATGACCTCGGTGGTGGGCTACATCGCCATTCAGGACCTGACGAAGGTGTCCGACATTATCCGCAGCCGCACGCTGGAAGCGTTTTTCCCGCTCATTGCCACGGCGATTATTTACTTCCTTGTTGCAAATACGCTGACGATGCTCTTATCCCGGCTGGAATTCAGACTTGACCCCAAACGCCGGGGGCGCACCGTGAAAGGAGTGGTGATGAAATGATTTCCATCCGACATCTGAAAAAAGTGTACCCAAACGTGACACCACTTTCTGACGTGAACGTAGAGATTGAAAAGGGGGAGGTCATCTCCGTCATCGGCCCCTCCGGCACGGGAAAATCCACCCTGCTGCGCTGCCTGAATATGCTGGAAACGCCCACTGCCGGCGAAATTACTGTGGACGGAGAACTCGTCACCGCCAAGGGTGCCGACATTCCGGGCCTCCGGCGCAAGATGGGTATGGTGTTCCAGTCCTTCAACCTGTTTTCCCATGTGTCCGTGATTGAGAACATTATGATGGGCCCGGTGGATCTCCTCAAGCTGTCAAAACAGGAGGCTTACGACGAGGGGATGCGCCTGCTGCGCACAGTGGGTCTGGCGGAAAAGGCACTCAATTACCCGGACGAGCTCTCCGGCGGACAAAAACAGCGGGTGGCCATCGCCCGGGCACTGGCCATGAAGCCGGAGATTATCCTCTTTGACGAGCCCACCTCCGCCCTAGACCCCACCACGGTGGGCGAGGTGCTGTCCGTCATTCGCTCCCTGGCACGGGAGGGGCTGACGATGATGATTGTCACTCACGAGATGAAATTCGCCCGGGATGTGTCCACCCGCGTCTTTTACATGGACCAGGGCATCATCTATGAGGACGGCACCCCGGAGCAAATCTTTGTACACCCACAGCGGGAGCGTACCCGCGCTTTTGTGAAGCGTCTGAAGACCTTTGAGCGGGAAATCGCATCGCCCACCTTCGACTTCCTCGCGGTCAGTACCGACATTGAGGAGTTCGGACGCAAGCAGCTTTTAGGTCAGCGGCAAATCAATAATCTGCAGCTGATGTTTGAGGAGCTATGTGTGCAGACCCTTCTGCCCCTAGGCGACCAGGTATTCCCGCTGCGTTTCTCGGTTGCTTCTTCCGAGCTGGATGGCTCCTGCGAGGCGACCATTTCCTACGGCGGGCCGGACTTCGACCCGTTTACAGCGCGGGCCGATGAGCTGTCGGTCAGAATGGTGCTTGGTTTCACCAAAGAGCATACATGGAGCGGAGATCAGGGCAACCACATCACGCTTATTTTGTAGGAAGACAAAACAGACGGTTACAAAACACACCCACCACCGCGTATAACAAAAGGCTCAGGTTCACAAACCTGAGCCTTTTGCTGTCTAGCTACATCTTATTGACATTCCGCAGGCCGCGCTGGCAATCATCAGCCGGTAAAGCTTTGCGAGAGGACACGATAAATCTCTGGCGTTAGTCGAGAGAACGCAACTCGTTTCACCTCATCAATTTGGTCAATCGGGCTCTGATCGCATTTCAAATAAGCAAGTATCGGCTCGAACAACGCAAATTGAATGTCCTTTTGGTGTAATTTCAGATGGAGCTGATAACTGACAATCTGTGCAACACGCAGTCGGAAAAAATCGTCAAACAGCTCCCATTGCTCCTCGGGCAGCGAATATTCTGAGGTGTAGCCCGCGCGAATATGTGTCAGAATGCCATCCTGCCCCAGCATACAGTCGCGGGCAGTCATGCCGGGGCGTGCACCGGCATAGTTGAGCCCGTGAATGAAGATATGCGCCAAGGCAACGATGTCGTACATAAAATAACCATAACAGCAGTCGTCAAACCCAAATACCCGAAGCTCGCCCCAATCGCAAAACAAATTGCCATTTTGAAAGTCTCCGTGAATCATGC
>JAVXKN010000196.1:0-2407 GCA_036647315.1 Oscillospiraceae bacterium
AGCAGACCTCCTCGTTTAAGAGAGAACCCAGCAGTTTGCCGTCCTGCAATTTGGTGACGGACACCTGTCGGGTCTGGTTGTGCAGGAGCTGGCCGGGGACGAAAATCTCGGTATAGTTGCCGGCGTGACCCCGAAAGAGGCCGTTTTCCACCGTCTCAAATAAAACGGTTTGGGTCGTACCCACCAGCCCCTCCAAATAGGCGGCCTCCAACCGCTTTGCAACGGCGGCGGCCCGATGTGCCCGGTTTTCCTTCACCGCGTTGGAGCACTGGCCCTCCATGCGGTCCGCCGGGGTGCCCGGACGGCGGGAGTAGGGGAAAATATGGAGGGCGGAAAAGCCGCATTTTGTGACAAAGCGGAGGGTCTGGTCGAATTCCTCCTCGGTTTCACCGGGAAAGCCCACGATTAAATCCGTGGTGATGCCGGGGTTTTGAAAAGTGTCCCGGAGGAGGGACAAAGACTGGAAATAGCGGGCGGTGTCGTACTTGCGGTTCATCCGTTTTAAGACGGTGTCGCACCCGCTCTGCAGCGACAGGTGAAAGTGGGGGCAGAGATTGGGGAGCGATGCCGCCCGGCGGCAAAAGTCCTCCGTAATGGTGCGAGGTTCCAAAGACCCCAGCCGCAACCGCAGAGTAGGCGCGGCGGCGGAAATGGCCTCCATCAGGTCAATGAGGGCGGTGCCGTCCTGCAAATCAGAACCCCAGGAGGAAATTTCAATCCCGGTGATCACCAGCTCCCGAAACCCCTCGTCTGCCAGCCGTTTTGCCTCACTGACAGCGTCGCAGAGCGGCAGGGAGCGGATGGGGCCACGGGCGTAGGGGATGATGCAGTAGGAGCAGAAATTGACGCAGCCGTCCTCCACCTTCAGCATGGCCCGGGTGCGGCCAGAAAGTCCGCCGGCGGGCAGAAATTCAAAATTACTGCGAGCCATCACATCGTCCACAAGACAGGGGGAGGGTTCTTTTTTCTTATTTTGCGCCAGCCGCTCCACCTGGTCCAAAAAGGCCATGCGGTCGCCGGTGCCTGCCACCAAATCGACCTCCAGTGCCGCCACGGCCTCCGGGTCGGTCTGACCGTAGCAGCCGCACACCGCCACCACGGCGGTGGGGGCGTTTTTCTGGGCCTTGCGGATGGCCTGACGGGACTTGTGGTCGCTGACGGCTGTAACGGTGCAGGTGTTGATAATGTAGGCCTCCGCCTGTGCGGAAAAGGGTACCAAAACATGACCCCGGCGGAGGGCTTCCGCCTCCAACGCCTGAGTTTCGTACTGATTGACCTTGCAGCCCAAGGTGTAGATTGCAATTTTCATGGAAGTTCCTCTTGCTTTTCAGAATTGAGCCTATATAATAAATGTATTATATCTGTTTCAGCGGCCCTTGTATAGTGCCGTTTTTTCGTTGGAGCAGAAAATCGGAGGTTTGGGAATGGCACACAACTTTTTTGCCCTCATTTCCCGGATGCGGTACATCGGCCGCTGGGGACTGATGCGCAACACTTTTCAGGAGAATATCCAGGAGCACTCCCACATGGTGGCGGTGATTGCCCACGCGCTGGCCGTCATTCGCAACGAGAAATTCGGCGGCCATGTGAACGCCGGCGACGTGGCGGTGGTGGCACTCTACCACGACGCGCCGGAGATTTTAACGGGAGATTTGCCTACCCCGGTGAAGTATTACAACCCGGAAATCCGCAAGGCCTACCAGTTGGTGGAGGATGTGTCGGTGGATAAGCTCCTGTCCCTGCTGCCCGAGGAATTAAAGGGGGTCTACAAGCCGCTTTTAACCGAAACCCCCGGCGAGGTACACGATTTGGTAAAGGCGGCGGACAAGCTCTCCGCCTATATCAAATGCGTGGAGGAACTCAAGGCGGGGAACACGGAGTTTAAGCAGGCGGAGGAGCAAATTCGGGGCACGCTGGAAAAGAACCCCCTCCCCGAGGTCAAATATTTTATGGACACCTTCCTAGCGGGTTTCAGCTTAACGCTGGACGAACTACAAGTATAGAAAAGGATGAACTGAATTATGAAAGCCATTGTAACTGTTATCGGCAAGGACCAGACCGGGATTATTGCGGGGGTTTGCGCTATTTTATCCGCCCACGGCGTGAATGTCATGGACATCAGCCAGACCATTCTGCAGGACTACTTCACCATGATGATGCTGGTGGAGGTCTCCAAGCTGGATATGCCCTTCGCCGACTTTGCAAGGACACTGGAAACCGACGGCGAGACCAGAGGCCTCTCCATCCGCGTGCAGCGCGAGGACATTTTCAACGCCATGCACAAGATTTAAGGGGGCCGCAACTATGCTCAACACCAACGATATTTTAGAGACTATCAGCATGATAGACCAGCAGCATCTGGACATCCGCACCATCACCATGGGGGTGAATCTCCTAGATTGCTGCG
>JAVXKN010000197.1:0-2400 GCA_036647315.1 Oscillospiraceae bacterium
GTCCAAAAAGCACTCGATTGGGTAATCTACGCACTTTATTTCAACTTGCACCAAAAACGGGCAGGCGGGCAATACGCCTGCCCGTTTTTCCATTTCTATCGCTGAAGAAGGTGAACTCCTCACATGAGTCGATTGTACCGCCAAACCACTCTGAACCACCTATACTCTACTGAGCAGCTGGATCGCACGGTATCTATCACTCCACCACGCCTGTGGCTGGCACTCATCGGTGCCCTCCTCATCTGCGCGGCGGCTCTGCTCTGGTCTGTATTTGGGCGGCTGCCGGTGGTGGTGCAGGGCAGCGGTGTCTATCTCAGCCAGGGGGATGACACGGTCTTTGTCCTCTATGTCCCCATGTCTGAAGGGAAAAAAATTCAGGCGGGCATGGAGGTACAGCTCTCCCCCAGCACGATAAGTCCTCAGGAGTACGGTCACATCAAGGGCACCGTGCGCTCGGTGGATGCCTATGTGGCCGAGCAGGCCCAGATGCGCACCCAGCTGGGTAGCGATGCATTGGTCAACGCCTTTTCTCAGGACGGGCCGGTGGTAACCGTTCTCTGTGAAGCCCTCCCCGACCCGAACGCCCAGAGCGGTCTGCTTTGGTCGAACCGAAAAGGTGCGTCAGTCACCCTCTCCGACTGCACCCTCGTCTCCGCCAGCATTATCATAGAGGAAAAGGTGCCTATCACCCTGCTGATGCCCCACTTGAGGGAGTTCTTTTCCCCCGTCGGGAGTAAGGGGGCGGCAGGCTGATGTACTGCAAGACACCCACTGTCTTTCAAATGGAGGCCACCGAATGTGGTGCGGCCTCCCTTGCCATGATTTTGGCCTATCACAAGCACTATGAGCCTTTGGAGAAACTGCGGATTGAGACCGGGGTCTCCCGTGACGGCTCCAACGCCCTGCGCATCAAGCAGGCAGCCGAAACCTACGGTCTGATTTGCCATGGCTACCGCAAGGAGCCGGCGGAGTTGGACCAGCTGCCCGTTCCCGCCATTCTGCACTGGAATTTTAATCATTTTGTGGTGTACGAGGGTCGCCGGGGCGAGCGGTACCTGCTCAACGACCCGGCCTCGGGCCGCCGCAGCGTGAGCCGCCAGGAGATGGATATTTCCTTCACCGGCGTAGTACTTACCTTTGAAAAAGGGGAGCACTTTCAGAAAAACCGCAAGCCGGACACCATTTTTTCCACCGCCAAAAAGCGGCTGAAGGGTCAGTGGAACGCGGTGTTCGCGCTGCTGCTGTTTGGGCTGTGTCTGGTGCTGCCCGGCATCGCCATGACCCTCTACTCCCAGGTGTTTATTGACGATATTCTCTTGGGCGGCAACCGCGCCTGGACCACCCCCCTGCTCTACGCCATGGGGTTTACCATCCTGTTTCAGCTTTTATTGCACCTCTACCGCAGTCTGGTGCTGCAGCGGCTGCAGTGCAAGCTGTCCCTCCTCTCCGCACATGGCTTTCTCTCCCATCTGCTGCGTCTGCCCATGACCTTTTTTGACCAGCGTATGGCGGGCGACCTAGCCAACCGGGTGGACAACAACGACAATATCAGCGACTTTTTGGCGGGCGATTTGGCGGAGACGGCACTCAATCTCTTCACCTCCTGCTTTTATTTCCTGCTGATGCTTTTTTACAGCCCTCTGCTTACGGCAGTAGGGCTTTTGACCACTGCGGTCAATTTGCTCCTGGCATGGGTCTGCTCAGGCTCGCTGGAGCAACATTCCACCAAGCTGCAGCAGGATTTCGGTCAGATGCTGGGCACTTTTTTCTCCGGTCTTTCCATCAGTGCCACGCTCAAATCCATTGGTGCAGAGCGCGTCTTTGCCTCGCGACTGCTGGGTTATTACGCCAAAACCAGCCAGACCGAACAAACTGTGGGTCGGGTGCAGCTTACCTTAAACGTCCTTCCCCAGGCCTTTGGCTACCTCTCCAACATTCTGGTGCTTCTGGTGGGCGGCCTGCTGATTATCGACGGGCGCATCACTGCCGGTATGCTGGTGGCCTTTACTGTGCTACTGCAAGGCTTTGTTGACCCAATCAATGATCTTGTGAATTTTTCCAAAAAAATTCAAGTGCTTAAGGCGGACATCCACCGTGTGGACGACATTGAGCGATACGAAAAGGACGGCAAATTTCTGACGGATACCGACGAGCTGATTCCCAAGGTCAAGCTGTCCGGCCGGGTGGATATTCACGACCTCTCCTTCGGGTACAGCCCCTTAGAGCCGCCCATCATTCAGGACTTCCAACTCACCCTAACCCCCGGCCGCTCGGTGGCACTGGTGGGTGCCTCGGGCAGCGGAAAGTCCACGGTGGGCAAGGTGCTCAGCGGGCTTTATCAGGCGTGGGACGGGCAAGTTCTGCTGGATGGGCAGCCCATCGGCTCCATTCCAAAAGAGG
>JAVXKN010000198.1:0-2386 GCA_036647315.1 Oscillospiraceae bacterium
CGGCGCACCAGCTCAACCTGATCGGCGATGAAGTTTTCCATGTTCCAGTTGGCCTCGGCCTTGCAGGTGTCAAACACAAAGTCAGAAAGCTGCTTTGCCCGGGCCTCGGTCTCAAAGTGCCAGGGCTTCGCGCCCTTGTGGTCCACGGCGAAAATGGGCAGACCGCTTTTGTACACGTCGGCGGAGGCATCAATGGTAACGCCGTCTACCACACGGTTGGGCCCGCCGTTTAAGATGATGCCCTTCACATTGGGGAGGGCGGCAAGGTCGGCGGCGGTAATATCATGGGGATGAATTTCGCTGTACACACCCAATGAACGGATTTCACGGGCAATTTTGGGATTTTCTTCGCTGCCTAAATCCAGAATTAAAATCATATCTTGTTTCATATTGTATCCTCCAAAAAAGTTAAATTGTTGTGATATCAATGGGTTTCAGGTCCGCGCTTCTCCCCTGCTCCCGAACGGTGAGGATGGCGCGAGCGGTGTCGATGGCGGTGCAGCAGCCTACGCCGTGCTCCACGGCACTGCGGCGGATTTTGAAGCCGTCGGTGCCGGATTTATGCCCACGGGTGGGGGTGTCGATGACCAGACTTACGGAACCGCTGGAAATCATGTCTAAAATGTTGGGGTGGGCCTCGGTGACTCGATTGATTCTGTGGGCGGGGACACCGGCGGCCTGCAAAGCATCACAGGTGCCGGAGGTGGAGAGAATTTCAATGTCCATTTCCGTAAGCCCTTTGGCGATGGCGATGGCCTCCGGCTTATCCTCGTCACGGACGGTCATAATCACTCTGCCGCCCGCCTTGGGCACCTTCATATTGGCCGCTTTGAAGGCTTTGAGCATGGCCTGGGGGAAGGACTCGGCGATGCCCAGAACCTCGCCTGTGGACTTCATTTCGGGCCCTAGTCCGGTGTCTACGTCGGTGAGTTTCTCAAAGGAGAACACCGGCATCTTGACGGCGTAGTACCCCGCCTCGGGGTACAAATCCGTGCCGTAGCCCAAATCCTTCAGCTTCTGGCCCAGCATGACCTTGGTGGCAAGGTCGATGATGGGCACCCCTGTGACTTTGGAGATATAGGGGATGGTGCGGGAGGAGCGGGGGTTTACCTCAATGACGTAAATTTCGTCCTCAAAGAGGATGAACTGAATGTTCACAAGGCCGATGACACCCAGTGCCTTGGCCAAATTCTTGGTGTGCCGCAAAATGGTCTGCTTGTGCTTTTCCGGGATGTGGAGAGAGGGATAGACCGAGATGCTGTCCCCGGAGTGGACACCGGCCCGCTCAATGTGCTCCATGATGCCGGGGATGAGAATGTCCGTCCCGTCGTACACGCCGTCCACTTCGATTTCCAGCCCCATCAGGTACTTGTCCACCAGAATGGGGTGCTCCTGCACCGTCTGATTGATAATCTTCATGAAATCCTGAATGTTGCGGTCGTTGTAGGCAATTTCCATTCCCTGACCGCCCAACACATAGGACGGGCGCACCAGAACGGGATAGCCCACCTCGTGGGCGGCGGCGATGGCCTGTTCCGTTGTAAAGACAGTCTTCCCTGCCGCACGGGGAATCTTGCAGGTGTTCAAAATTTCGTCGAACCGCTCACGGTCCTCGGCGGCATCTACGCCGTCGGAGGAGGTGCCTAAAATGGGCACGCCCATTTCCGTGAGGGCCTTTGCCAGCTTGATGGCGGTTTGACCGCCGAACTGAACCACCGCGCCCCAGGGATTTTCCAGCTCCACCACGGCCTCCACGTCCTCCGGGGTCAGCGGCTCAAAGTAGAGCTTGTCCGCCACGTCGAAGTCGGTAGAGACGGTTTCCGGGTTGTTGTTGATGATGATGGTCTCACAGCCCAGGTTTTTCAGAGCCCAGACGGAGTGGACGGAGCAGTAGTCGAACTCAATGCCCTGACCGATGCGGATGGGGCCGGAACCCAGCACCAGTACCTTCTTTTTCGCCGATTTCTGGGGGACTTTTGCCTCGTTCTCCTCGTCGTAGGTGGAGTAGTAATAGGGGGTCTCCGCGTCAAATTCGGCGGCGCAGGTGTCCACCATTTTGAAGGAGGGGAGAATTCCGTAGCACTTACGCAGGGTGTTAATCTCCTTGCGGGTCTGGCCGCAGAGGGAGCCGATGTAGACATCGGAAAAGCCCAATTCCTTGGCACGGCGGAGAGTTTCCCCATCGGGCACCTTTTTCTCCAGTGCCGCCTCCATGTCGATGATGGTCTTAAAGCGATCTAAGAACCAGATGTCCATTTTGGTGATGCCGTTGATTTTCTCCGGGGAGAACCCACGGCGGAGGGCCTCCGCCACCATGAACAGCCGCTGGTCGTCGATGTTGGCAAGCCGCTCCTCAATCTCCTCGGTGTACAGCTCCGAAAGGCCG
>JAVXKN010000199.1:0-257 GCA_036647315.1 Oscillospiraceae bacterium
CGGATTGCCACGCCATTTTGCGAAATGGCTCGCAATGACAAGAACCTATGATGGACGAGAATTTATATTTTTCCAAAGAATAGCCGCAGAAGTGGCGGAAGGAGCGAGTTATGTCGAGCACCAAATTAGGCTTTGACATTGGGGCATATTCTCTCAAAATGGCACAGTGCGGCAAGTTGGGCGCGCAGCGGACAGCTGTGGCGGCATTGCCGGATAATCTGGTGCAGGACGGGCGCATTCTGTCCTACGAGGCCATG
>JAVXKN010000199.1:302-2374 GCA_036647315.1 Oscillospiraceae bacterium
CTTTTTTGCGGCGGGTGACGATGCCCGCCATGTCGGAGGAGCAGCTGCAGTTTAACCTGCCCTATGAGTTCCGGGACTACGCGGAACAGGGAAAGGACCGCTTTTTTTACGATTACACCGTTCTAAACACCGTGCGGGACGAGAGCAAAACCGTCACGGAGCTGGAGCTTTTGGCGGCGGCGGTACCCAAGGAAATTATCGCGGAGTACCGGGATATGTTTCGCCGGGCGGGGCTGAAACTGGTCTGCGCCATCCCTGCGGAATGTGCTTACGCAAACCTTTTGCGGGAGCATTTGAAGCTGTCCGGCGGGGACAACAAGGCGGGGCGGTGCATCATCAATTTGGAGCACAGTGCCACCCATGTGTGCATTTTCGCCGGGGACCACTTTGAGACTTCACGGGCCATTGACATCGGGGGCGTGGACATTGACAGAGCCATTGCCGCCGCCTGCAATGTGGACGAGCATTTGGCCCACACCTACCGGGAGAGTAACCACGAGAATGTGCAGAACCTCCCGGCGGTGCAGGACGTTTACGGCGAGATTTCCGTGGAGATTATGAAGGCACTGAATTTTTACAGCTTTAACAACGGCGGAAATTCTCTGGAGCATATTTACTACTGCGGCGACGTGGCCGAAATCAAGCCGCTGGTGGAGGCAATTACAGCCGCTGTGGGCGTGGAGCTGCACAGCGTGGACGAGCTGATGCCGATTTCCCCCAAGGTGGCGGCGGCGGATGCCGCGCTGTGCTCCTTGGCCATCGGCATTACGCGGCAGTAAGGGGGCGGCAGGATGAAAAATTTAGGAAAACAGCTCCCCTCAAAAAGCACCATGAACCTCATGATGAAGGAAAAATCCACCTACAGCCCGGGCAGGGTATTCTGGGGGCTGGCGGTGGTGATTCTCCTCTCGCTAGTCGTGGGGAAATTCGCCGTAGCCGACCGCATTGGGGACATTTATGACAGGCAGACCGCCCTTGCCGAAGTGGTGGCGGAAAACGGGCGCATGGCGGAGGAAGCCGCCGACTATGAAAAAATCTACGAGAAGTACAGCCAGTTTTCCTCGGGCTGGATGACAGAGGAGGAACAGGCACTGTACGGCAGAATGGACATTTTGGACAAGGTGCAGAGCCAGTTTATGGCGGCGGGACACGTCTCCCAGTTCTCCATTGCGGGCAATGTGCTCTCTGTTGATTTTGTGAACACGCCGCTGAGCGCGGCCTCGGACTTGATGAGCCGGCTGAAGGAATTCCCGGAGGTGGTGGGGGTTGACCTCTACACCGCCAACAACCAAGCCACCGGCAACGGCGGCATTTCCCTCTCCATGACCGTCACCTTCAAAATTCCCGGCACCACTGCGGAAGGGGGCGCAAAGTCATGAACCTTTCCAAAGCTTTTACCCGGCGTGAGCGGGTGCTTTTAGTCATTATGGGCATCGTCATGGTGCTAGGAGCCTACTTCCTTTTGGTCCACCTCCCTGTGGAGGCGCAAAAGACGGAGCTGGTAGCTGCCGCCGCCGAGGCGGAAAATGAGCGGATTGTCTTAGATGCCAAAACCCAGAAGCTGGCGGAGATGAAGGCGGAATTGACGGGGCTGCCCAACAATTTGGCCCCCACGCCGGACTACGACAATCTGCAGCCGCTGGTGGCTCATTTGAACGCTGTGTTAGCCGCCACCATGGACTACAATTTGAACTTTCAGCCGGTGGTTATGCCGGAGGAGGGGCGGATTGTGCGCCGCACCATCAGCATGACCTTCACCTGCGGCAGCTATGACGCGGCGTTGGACATTATCTCAAAGCTGCATGACGGGCCGTTCCGCTGCCAGATGGACAACATCATGATGAGCGCGCAGAGGGCAGACAGAATGGCGCAGAATAATACCCCTGCCCTGCCCAACAGCCAGACGGAAGTGTCGCTGTCTGTCACCTATTTTGAAAACAAATAGCCCTTATTTTAACGCAAAAGGAGCACCCCAATGGGGGTGCTCCTTTTTTATTTTTTAGATGCACTTGGTGGTCCAGTCCTCCACGTTCCAGACCAGATTCACAATATCCGCGTAAAATTCCGGCTCG
>JAVXKN010000200.1:0-2357 GCA_036647315.1 Oscillospiraceae bacterium
CAGAGGTACCCATGGGTGAAATGAGCACCTACGCCATCGACCTGCGGAGCATCACCCAGTCCCGCGGCACGTTTACCTTCCGCTTTACGCGCTATGAGGACGCGCCCCCCGCAGTCCAGCAGAAGGCCATTGAGGAAGCCAAGACCATGGCGGAGGAATAACAGCGACTTTGAAACAGATGGTATCGCAGGTGCGATACCATCTGTTTTTTGCACTTTATTTCGATATAAGTACACCCAGTGCGGACAATAAAGCAAAACCACCCCATGACAGCGCAACAAGCTGCCTAACAGCTTCCGCAATTAGTCTTAAAAAATAAACAAGAAAGCGTAACGGATTTGTTTTCGGTTTGTTCACATTATTTACCAAATTTCGATTGACAATAAAAGGTGTTATGCTATAATTATGTCTGTAAATAGGAAAGCTTGGAAGTATTTGTAAACAACTACATAAAGGAGAAAAGAATTATGAAATCTACCGGAATTGTCCGAAAGGTTGATGAGCTGGGCCGCATTGTTCTGCCCATCGAGCTGCGCCGTACCCTAGATATCGCAGAAAAGGACGCCTTGGAGATTTACGTCGACGGCGCGTCCATTGTCCTGAAAAAGTACCAGCCCTCTTGCATTTTCTGCGATGATGCCCGTGACGTGGTGAACTTTAAGGGCAGAAATATCTGCCCCGCTTGCCTGAAAGAACTTCAGAGCAAATAAATTCTCCAGTCAAAAAAATCCCCCGCCGTAAAATGTTACGGCGGGGGATTTTTTCGCTCTTCCCAGTGGCAGCACTATCCACGGGTGAAAAATACCCCGTTTTTAGGGGAATTATGGCCGTCGACAGAGAATGACAAAAAATGACAGAAAAGGAAATTGAATTTTAGAATTCTTGTGCGCTTTGTGCGACAGCTAAGTCATAAAGCTGATTTTTTGGCAGACCTGCCGAAATTGAGACCTGCCGCACAGCATCTTTGAGGGAAAGCCCTTGTCCACGCAGTGTGGACACTTGCGCCAAAGCGTCCTCCTCCGTCACCGGGATATCCACCGCTTCGGCGCACCCCTCCAGTACCAGCACGAATTCCCCCTTGGGAGAATTTTCAGCGTAGAGCGTTGCGGCCTTTCCCAGAGTGGTGCGCTTTACCTCCTCGTGGAGTTTGGAGAGCTCCCGGCAGAGGGAGATGCGGCGGTCCGGCCCAAAGGCGGATAGGAGGTCTGAAAGGGTGGCGGTGAGCTTGTGGGGTGCCTCGTAGAAAATCATGGTGCGGGTCTCGGTTTTCAGGCTGTCCAGATGGGCTTTTCGGTTTTTCTTGTTCATGGCTAAAAAGCCCTCAAAGGTGAACCGCCCGGTGGGCAGGCCGGACACCGCCAGTGCGGTCACAAGGGCGCAGGGGCCGGGGATGGCGATGACATTCACGTCGTTTGCGGCGCACAGTGCCACCAGCTCTTCGCCGGGGTCGCTTACCGCCGGGGTGCCGGCATCGGTGACGAGCGCGCAGCTTTCGCCGGCAAGCATCCGCTCCAAAATAGCCCTGCCGCTGGGGCCGGAATTGTGCCGATAATAGGACACCATGGGCTTTTTCAGCCCCAAGTGATTCAAAAGTTTGACGGAAATGCGGGTGTCCTCGGCGGCGATAAAGTCCGCCTCTTCCAAGGTTTTGGCGATGCGGGTTGAAATATCGCCCAGATTACCGATGGGGGTGGGGACCAAATAGAGTGTTCCGGCCATGATGGCACCTCGATTTCCACAGATTTTGAGCAAAAAGGAGAGGGTATTTGCCCTCTCCTTTTCGGATTTACAGTTTCTCGAACAGCTTGCCAACCTCATCGGACTCGGTGACAATCTGCACCGACTGAGAAAAGTCCAAAGTAAAGAGGTTGATGAAAGATTTGGCATCCACACGAATATCGCCGTTCATGGACTGAATGAATACGTTTTCGGGGACGGAACAGGCCAGCCGCTGAAGCTGCTGCAGTGCTGCTACGTCGCAGAATTTTTTAACAATGACCATGACTGATTTCCTCCTGATTGCTACATTTGTAGCGTCACTTAGTATATCAGAAAGTAGCAAAAAGTCAATACGTCCCTACTTCATCAGCTTGCACACCAATTTGGTGTACTCCGTGGGGTCCTGCAGAGGCAGACCGGCGATAAGCAGAGCCTGGCTGTATAACAGTTCCGTGTAATCTTTGGCTAAGTCCTTGTCAGAGGAGACAGCGTCACGCAGAGCGGCGAAAGCGTGGTCGTTGGGGTTTAACTCCAAAACCCGCTCCGCCTTGACAGGGACAGAACCCTCGGCTTTTTGGAAATAACGCTCCATTTCCAGGGTCATGGGGCCGTCGGCGGTCATGCACACCGGTGCGGAC
>JAVXKN010000201.1:0-2341 GCA_036647315.1 Oscillospiraceae bacterium
GGGCCACATACCGTCCTCACTGCGGCGAAATTCGTCGTCACCCATCGCGCTTGCCTCCACAGCGGAGGAGAGAGCAGCATTGAGGTTACTGCTGGAACTTTTCGTCTCATCCACCAGCAGCAGGTGGGTCCATGGCTCCCCGTAAAGGCCCTCCAACGCCAGCACATACTTGGTGCTGTCCGGTGACCAGTACGCACCCCCATAGGTGCAGTTTCGGTAGACGGCGTTGTACTGCGCCCGTCCGGTTTCTGCGATGGCCACATCGGGTGTGCCGGACCATTCGTGGAGCAAAACGTCTCGGTCGTAGACGGTAAGCGTCTGAGTGCCGTCAGGGGAGACGACCCGTTCCAGAATGTTAAAATTCCCCCGCCACCATAAAATCCCCAGGCACAAAGCGGTAGCGCAGAGAGCGCAAAGCCCGGAAATGATCCAGCCTCGTCTGGACGCACGCTTTGTCTTGCAAATCAGTTCGCTGGCGGAATAGCGGATAGCGTTCTGTACATTTTCTTCGATTTCCGAAGTTTTCCGGTCCACCGGCCCGGCCTCCCCGGCGATGAGCGCGGTGACAGTGGTGCCCAGCGCCCCCGCCAATGGCTCCAAAAGCGCAATGTCCGGCGCGCAGAGCCCCCGCTCCCACTTGGAAACTGCCTTGTCCGTGATGTGGAGCTGCTCCGCCAGTCCTTTTTGCGTCATTCCACGTGCCGTGCGAAGTTCCCGAATGAATAGCCCTGTTTTCTCGTTGTCCATGTCCTCACCTCCCGATGATTATAGCACCGGCCAGCCAAAGTGGCAATCGACCGCAGGTAGAGTGGTGCGGCGGTGACATCAATCAGGTCGATTTCTCGTCCGGCAGTCTGCACAATGCGATTTAATCAGAGCTTTCTCTGATTGCAATTACGCCCCAACACACCTATACTGATAGGAAAGCAAATAAATGAGAAAATCGCCGGAGGATAGGGAGAGTTTGATGATGAGAATTTTAGTAGATGCGGACGGCTGCCCGGTGGTGGACAGCACCATCGCGCTGGCAGCGGCGCACAAAATCGAGTGCCTGCTGCTGTGCGACACCTCCCACGTTTTCGAGAAGGCCGGCGCAAAGACGCTGACCTTTTCCCAGGGGGCGGACAGCGTGGACTTTGCGCTGGTGAATCTGATTCAGCCCGGCGACATTGTGGTTACGCAAGACTACGGCCTCGCCGCCATGTGCCTTGCCCGCAACGCCGTGGTGCTCAGTCAGGACGGCATGGAGTACACGGCAAACAACATTGACGCCCTCCTTTTGCAGCGGCACACAGCCAAGAAAATCCGAAACGCCGGCGGCCGGCTTAAGGGGATGCCAAAGCGGAAACCAGAGCAAGACGCGGCGTTTCGGGCAAAGTTGGAAGAACTGCTGAACGGATGAGCGGCTATCAAATTGAACAAAGCAAGGTGCCAGCCCACCTCCAGTTTACGTCATATTACATTGCAACTATTTGCAAAACAGTATATAATGAGCGAATAATATGAATCATCGGCAAAGTCCTGCACATGGCAGGGCTCTTTTTGTACGCGCATATAGGACAGCTGTTGTGATAGCGTGGTTCAAAACAGTGATTGAGAGGTACCGCTCATGTTACATCCCGGCCTGTATGAACAAGTCATCAATACAAAATTACAAAGCGAGCTTGCGGAAATCCCACAGGCGCGCAAGGGTACTGCGCCCATCGACAGGGCAGAGGCCTCCCGTGTGCTCTCGAAGTACCTCACGGACATCGTTCAAAAGGGTCTGGACAACGTGCTGGATAACGGCGGCGACATCGCCGCACAGGTGGCGCTGACCAACCAAATCGTCACCTTAATACAGACTTCTACACAGGAAGCTGACTTTGCCGCTCTGTCCGTGACGGAGCAGGCAGAGCAGCTTCTTGCGCTTTTACGGGAGGCTGACCCCCGACTGGCCGCAGGAAAAACCGCCGCCGACCTCACCCGCCCGGAGACCTCCATGGCCCAGAGTAGCCTGTTTACCGGTGCTGTCCACGAGCCGCAGATGTACACGGAGCTGAAAAAGGAGATTGCCTCCGCCGACCGCATCGACATGCTGGTGAGCTTCATCAAATGGAGCGGCCTGCGCCTCATCATGGACGAGCTGCGGGAATTTACCATGGGCGGCGGCGAACTGCGTATCATCACCACCTCCTACATGGGCGCAACTGATGTAAAAGCCATCGAGGAGCTGCGCCAATTACCCAATACGCAGATTAAGGTCAGCTACAATACCAAGCAAACCCGGCTCCACGCAAAGGCGTATATGTTCTTCCGGAACACCGGCTTCACCACTGCCTATGTGGGCTCCTCCAACCTC
>JAVXKN010000202.1:0-2339 GCA_036647315.1 Oscillospiraceae bacterium
CATTATAATAACCTCCAAATATTAAATGATTGTTTCAAAAAGTGCCAGTGCCTTGGCGGAGAATTCCTCACGGTTGGCGCAATCGTTGACCAGTAAATAGTCGCAGTGTGACTGGTAGAAATCGTCCGGCTTCTGGGCAGCCACACGCTTGCGGGCGTAAGCCTTGGTGATGCCCTCCCGGGCCATAATGCGGGCAATCCGCACCTCAGGTGGCGCGGTAACTGCCACGGTCACGTCGCACTTCGCGCCTACGCCGCTCTCAAGGAGTGCGATGGCGTCGATGGCGACAGCGGGGCGGTTTTCCGATTGGGCTTTGGCGATTTCATCGTCAATTTCCGCCAGAACGTATTGGTGGGTGATGGCGTTTAAGTCCATCAGTGCTGAGGGGTCGGAAAAGACGACACCACCCAGCTTTTTGCGGTCCAGTCCGCCGTCCTGTTCAAAAATATCGCCAAACCGCAGTTTGAGGGACTGGCGCATAGGCTGGCAAGTGACCAGCAGCCGATGGTAGACCTCGTCGCAGTCGATGACTACGGCACCTAAAGTTTGAAGTGCCATCAGTGCCGTTGTTTTCCCTCCGCCGGAGGGGCCGGTGATGCCGATAATTTTCATGGTGACACCTCCACAATATGAAATCCCGCCGCCTTGTTCAGCCGATTGGACACCGCCAGACCCATGCCGGCGTCATCGGGACACTGGGCAAAAATCTCTGTCACCGCCGTCTTATCAAAGTGGCGCAGTGCGTCAAAAACGTTGCGGGCTTGTGCGGCTTTGTCTTGGTAGGAACCGAGTGTAAAGGTAATTTGCTTTACATATAAATCGGCAAATTCGTCAAAGCACAAAACCCCGGAGGTAGGGGAGAGGTGGGCTAAAATATAGCAAGCACCCTTTTTGGGGTCCCCCTTGACTACGGTGACTGGGGCAGCGGGGGCGTAGTGCCGGTATTTCATCCCCGGTGCTCTGGGGTGCTCGTCTGCGGACATAAGCCGGGTGATGGCGGCATCCACCGCGATTTCTCCCACCACCGATTCCAGCTGCTCTAAGGTAATGCCGCCGGGGCGGAGCAGTCGGGGCGGGGTTAACGTCAAATCCAAAATGGTGGACTCCACGCCCACGCTACACGGCCCGCCGTCCATCACGGCATCAATCTTGCCGTCCATGTCGTCCAAAACGTGCTGTGCCGTGGTGGGGCTGGGTTTCCCGGAGGTGTTGGCGGAGGGTGCCGCCACGGGTACGTCAGACTGTTCAATGATACTGCGGGTCAAATCGCTGTCTGGGCAGCGCATTCCCACGGTGTCCATTCCGGCGGTGACAACGTCGGGCACGATGGGTTTTCGCTTCAAAATGAGGGTCAGCGGCCCCGGCCAAAATTTGTCCGTCAGAGTGTAGGCCATGGCGGGAATGTCTATACAGTAGCGGGAAAGCCACTGCGGGTTGGGGACGTGCAAAATCAGAGGGTTATCCTGTGGGCGGCCCTTGGCCTCAAAAATATGGGTCACGGCTACCGGGTCCAAACCGTTGGCACCCAAGCCGTACACGGTTTCAGTGGGGATGCCCAGCAGTCCGCCGCCCCGCAGAATATCGGCGGCAACCGCCACATCGCCCGGACCTAAAAGCTTTGTATTCAAATAGTGCACCTCTTTGTCCAAAGTGATTACTTCCCGGTTTCCTGCATCCGTTCCGCACGGTCTGCTGTAACCAGTCCGTCAATAATCTCGTCCAAATCCCCGTTCATAATGCTGTCCAGTTTATAGAGGGTTAAGCCGATGCGGTGGTCGCTCATGCGGCCCTGGGGGAAGTTGTAGGTGCGGATACGCTCGTTGCGCATCCCGGCCCCCACCTGGCTGTGCCGCTGGTCGGTGTAGGCGCTGTTAATGCGCTCCTGCTCAACGTCGTAGAGCTGGGAGGCCAGCACCCGCATGGCTTTGTCCTTGTTTTGGAACTGACTGCGCTCCTGCTGGCACTCCACCACGGTGCCCGTGGGCTTGTGGATGAGGCGGACGGCGGAGGAGGTTTTGTTGACGTGCTGCCCGCCCTTGCCGGAGGAGCGGAACACTTGCATTTCAATGTCTGCGGGGTTTAACACGAAGTCCACGGTGTCGATTTCCGGCAGCACCGCCACGGTGACGGTACTGGTGTGGACCCGGCCGCCGCTCTCGGTTTCCGGCACCCGCTGTACCCGGTGAACTCCGCTTTCAAATTTCAGTCGGGAGTACGCCCCTGCACCCTCAATGGTAAAGGAGACCTCTTTTAGGCCACCCAGCTCGGTTTCGTTGAGGTTATCCACCTCCACGTTCCAGTGCTTCGTGTCGGCGTACATGGAGTACATCCGAAAGAGG
>JAVXKN010000203.1:0-2312 GCA_036647315.1 Oscillospiraceae bacterium
GTTCCATACCAGCCAAAGAAATTCCTTTTCTGCTTGCAAAATTTGTCTTTTTCCCGAAAATGAGGAAACGGACTTTTCGCATACTTTTTTCCCGTGGGGCAATGATAGGTTCGGATTGAAAAACAGCAATCCAAAACACCACAAAACAGAAACGAAAAGGAGAACAATATTATGTCTAAGACTACTGTTCCCAGCGCGCGCTCTGCCATGGACCAGTTCAAGATGGAAGCCGCCAACGAAGTGGGCGTCAACCTGAAGGCCGGCTACAACGGCGACCTCACCTCTGCCCAGGCAGGCTCCGTGGGCGGTCAGATGGTCAAGAAAGTGTGACCCGTACGACTTCTGAGATTGGCTAGGTATTTCTCTGTGGTTTCGCCGGTGAACACCTTGACCTGTAAGCGAAGCTGACCATTCTCCGGGGTGACGAAAATCTTGTCGATATACTTCTCCACAAACTCTTTTCCGATAATCCCCCGGGCAGCATCCCGCTCGGCCTCCTTCAGCACACGGCGCAGAGTCTCCATATGCTTTCTGAATTCCTCCTTGGAATTTTGCTGCTGCTCCAGCTCGTAAATCTCCTGATTGGCGGCGTCGATCTCATCGCTGCAGGCTTTGTTCATCTGGATGAAATCACGGTCGCTGATCTGACCGGTGGCGTTGTACTCTAAGAGCTTACTCTTCTTTTTGTCGGAGAGCTCAATTTGGTTGTTCAGCTTCACGATCTGCCGGGCGGTTTCCCCCTGACTGTCCTGCAGTTTATAGGAGGTGAGGAATTCATCCACCAATGCCTGTGCGTCGGCCTTGGTCTCCCGAAAGACCTCAAAGAGCAGCGGCTTGAGCTCCTCCTCGTAGATGGGAAAGGACGCGCAGGAATCCGCGCCGTTGTTAATCTTGCCGGAGCACACCCACTTGCTGTTTTTCTGGCCGTTGCGGTCAACGGAATCACGGCGATAATAGGGCGTGCCGCAGTCGGTGCAAAAAAGTTTGCCGGTCAGGAGATTTGCGTGGTTGCAAATGCCTTTCCGGTTTTTCACATCGTCGCTGCGCTTTTTCAGCACCCCGTTGGCGGCATCCCACAGCTCTTCGTCCACCAGTGCCGGCACAATATCGCCGGTCTCATCCTTAAACATGACCCACTCCTCCGGCGGCAGAAACTTTTGCTTTTTGGTGAACATATCAATGACCTTCACCTTATTACCCACATAGTACCCCTTGTACTTTGGGTTTGCGATGATGCCTGCCATGGTGGAGTGGGCGATTTTTTTGCCGTTGTGGTTGCGATAGCCCTTCTCCCAAAACAGCTTGGCGATTTCCTTCATGCTGTATCGGTCGGTGGCATAGAGACTGAACAGCTCCCGCACCATGGGTGCGGTTTCCTCATCAATCATCAGCTTGCGGTCATTTTTCAGGTAGCCGAACATCCGGCTGTTGCCCAGCACCACGCTGTTTTTAATGGCCTGCTGATGGCCGAATTTGATACGGCTGGAGAGCTTTCGCAGCTCGTCCTGGGCGATGCCGGACATAATGGTCAGCCGCAGTTCGGAGTCCTCGTCTAAGGTGTTAATGTTGTCATTTTGGAAAAAGACGCCTACGCCGGCAGCCAGCAGATCCCGGGTATAGGTGATGGAGTCTAAGGTATTACGGGCAAAACGGGAAATTTCTTTGGTGATGACCAGATCGAATTTCCCCGCTTTTCCATCCTCCACCATGCGGTGAAAGTTCTCTCTCTTTTTGGTGGACATGCCGGACAGGCCCTCGTCAATATAGCCGGGCACAAAAGTCCAGCTCTGGTTTTTCTTTATAAAGTCCTGATAATAGGAAATCTGGTTGCCTAAGGAGTTGAGCTGCTCGTCCGACTCGCTGGACACACGGGCGTAAAAGGTCACCCGCAGGGGTACGTCGTAAATGGTCCTGGACTTCAGCTCTTGGCGAATGTGATGTACATCCATGGGATAGCCTTCTTTCAATTCGTTGTATCATGTTTTCTTTACCGCATTATACCACAAATACACTCAAATTGCAAGCGCGAATGCACCTGCACTCAGGCACCCTATTTGCGGGTGCAGGTCTGTGCCACGTCATCATTCAAAGCAAAAAGCTGCCCGGAGGATGTTGCGATACAAACATCTCCCAGGCAGTTTTTCTTAGTCCTTCAGGCAGCCGATTGGGACGATGCAGACCCCGTCATCCCGGCGATAGGCAAGCTCGGTGCCGGTGAGCACCATGAGGAAGGAGGGCTCCTGCATTTTCTCTGTATTGACCTTATCACGCAGGCGCAGGAGATGGGCGGCGGCCTCCTCAATCTCCTTGGC
>JAVXKN010000204.1:0-2240 GCA_036647315.1 Oscillospiraceae bacterium
TCATCACAAGGCTTTCGGTGGACTGCATGATAAAGGGAGAGATGCCAATCGCCACCACCGGGCCTAGAATTTTCGGGTTTAGGCGGATGTACTTCCGCTGAATTTTCAGCTTGGTGCGCTTTCCCACGAGGAAACAAATCACCCAGACGGCGGAGACGGTTTGGGCGATAATGGTGGCCCACGCCGCGCCCTTAACCCCCATGTCAAAGCCGAAAATCAGAATGGGGTCTAGGACGATATTCACCACCGCGCCGATTAAAACCGTCATCATGGAGGTGCTGGAAAAGCCCTGGGCGGTGATGAAGTTGTTGAGGCCCATAGCCACTTGCACGCTGATGGTGCCCCAGAGGTAAATGGTGAGATAATCCGTGGCGTACCCGATGGTTTCCGGCGCGGCACCGAAGGCCATGAGCATGGGGGTTTGGAAAATTTGGAACAGTGCCGTCACCGCGATGGAAATCACCACGATAAGGCCCACGCAACTACCTAAAATTTTGCTGGCACCCTCGTCGTCCCCTGACCCCATGGCGATGGCGGCCCGGGAGCCGCCGCCCATGCCCACCAGAGCGGAGAGGGCGGAGATGAACATCAAAATGGGGAACGTGACCCCTAGGCCGGTGAGGGCCAAATCCCCCACTCCCGCCATGTGGCCGATGTACATTCTGTCCACGATGTTGTAGAGTGCGTTGACCAGCTGGGCGGCTACTGCCGGCAGGGCCAGCCGCCACAAAAGGGTGCTGATTTTGTCGTTTCCTAAGTCGTTTAGTCGTCTGTTTGCCAAAGAAAATGCCTCATTTCTGATGGCGGAAAAGCGTCCGCCACCTTATTGGGAGCCGTTCTAAATTGGCCCCTGTGCGTTATTCCGGGTCGTTCTCCAAGAAGTAAGTGGCCTCCATGTCGGCGGTGGAGAGGGCGAAGGCCAGGGGGTATTTTTGGAACGCATCCCCCACCATCCGGGAGTCCTCACTGCCGGAAAAGCCCATGTGCCAACGGATTGCCATAGCCTCCTCACGGGTCAGGCGCATAAACCCGCTGATGATATAGACGGATTTTTCGCCGTGGCCGTAGGGCAGGGGGTCGTCAAAATTGAAGGTGGGTACGGCGTTCCACTTGCCGTCCGGGCCCTTCACGTTGCGGGTGCCGTTTTTGTAACAGCCCACCTTGCACAAATCGTGGAGGAGAGCCACAATGGCGACGGTCTCCGGGTCGTATTCCAAGCCGTACAGCTCCTGCACCCGCTCACGGGCCAGATAGTCCTCCAAACAGCGGTAGACGTTGACGCTGTGGTCGCACAGGCCGCCGGCGTAAGCACCGTGGAACCGGGCGGAGGCGGGGGCGGCGAAAAAGTCCGATTTGTTCTCCAAATAGTCCAAAAGAGCGGCGGAGCCGTCACGGTGGATGTGCTCCTTGAAAATCTCGATAAATTCTTCCTTTGCGGACATAAAAATTCCTCCTTCTGATGAGAAAATGATACTTTATTGTATCACATTCCCGGGGAATATGGTATACTCTTTTGGAAACAAACTGTGAATCTTGGCGGGAAAAATCGTCAAGTTAAAGGATGATGGCAAATGAATTATTCTGCGGGAAAATTTGATATTGCGGTGGTGGGTGCGGGTCACGCGGGCATCGAGGCGGCGTTGGCGGCGGCACGGTTGGGTCTCAAAACCCTGTGCTTCACCGTCAATTTGGACGCCATCGGGAACCTGCCCTGCAACCCCGCCATCGGCGGCACCGGCAAGGGGCACTTAGTCCGAGAAATCGACGCGCTGGGCGGCGAAATGGCGAAATGCGCCGACCGTGCCTGCATCCAATATCGGATGCTCAACAAAGGGAAAGGCCCCGCCGTCCACTCCCTCCGCGCCCAAGCCGACCGGCGGGAATACCAGAAAATGATGAAGCACACCTTGGAACTGCAGGAAAATCTCTGGGTAAAGCAGGGGGAAATTACGGAGATTTTAACAGCGGACGGAAAAGTCACCGGCGTTCGCACGGAAACTGGGGCAACCTATGAGGTGCAGGCCGCCATTCTCTGCTCCGGCACCTATCTGGGGGGCCGCACGATTGTAGGGGAAGTCACCAAAACCAGCGGGCCGGACGGCCTTTCCGCCGCTTTGGCCCTCACCCAAAATCTGCGGGAGTTGGGGCTTTCCATCCGCCGGTTCAAAACCGGCACACCCCCGCGGGTCAACGCCCGGAGCGTGGATTTTTCCCAGATGGAGCTTCAGCCCGGCGACGAG
>JAVXKN010000205.1:0-2234 GCA_036647315.1 Oscillospiraceae bacterium
CACAGCTATTCTAGTTTTCCCCCGCGAAACTCAGCTACGGTAAGGGGTCCTCAGGCTGTCGAGAGAGCAGCCGAGTTAAAACCCCGAAGCTCAACGCCTTTTGGCAGAAAGAAAGGAAGGGTCCAGCATGAGTACAAACCTTGATACTCCCAGCACCAGCAAGCTTGACAAACTGTTCCACCTCACAGAAAAGGGAACCGATGTCAAAACAGAAGTCATCGCAGGCATTACCACCTTCATGACCATGGCATACATCTTGGCCGTGAACCCCTCTATCCTCAGCGCAACCGGCATGGACAGCGGCGCAGTCTTTACCGCCACCGCCCTTGCAGCCCTCATCGCCACCGTTCTCATGGCACTGTTTGCCAACTACCCCTTCGTCCTGGCCCCCGGCATGGGCCTCAACGCCTACTTTGCATACACCGTTGTTTTGCAGATGGGCTATTCCTGGCAGATGGCACTTGCCGCCGTATTCGTTGAGGGACTTATCTTCTTAGCACTGTCCCTTACCAGCGTCCGCGAGGCAATCTTTAACGCCATCCCTATGCCCCTCAAGCACGCAGTTTCCGCCGGTATCGGCCTGTTTATCGCCTTCATCGGTTTGCAGAACTCCGGTCTTGTCACCGGCAACCCCGCAACTCTGGTCTCCGTGTTCTCCTTTAAGGGCTCCATGGGTGCCGGCACCTTCCGCACCGAGGGCATCACTGTCCTCCTCGCCATCGTGGGTGTGCTGATTACCGCCATCCTCATCGTGAAAAAAGTCAAGGGCAACATTCTCTGGGGCATCCTGGCTACTTGGGGTCTAGGCATTATCTGCCAGCTCACCGGCCTCTATGTGGTCACTCCCGACGCAGGCTTCTTTAGCCTGCTGCCCAACTTCGCCAACGGCATCGCAATCCCCAGCCTTGCACCTACCTTTATGCAGATGGACTTCTCCAAGGTGTTCTCCCTGGACTTCCTGGTCGTCATCTTCGCCTTCCTCTTTGTGGACATGTTTGACACCCTGGGCACCCTCATTGGCGTTGCCTCCAAGGCCAACATGCTGGACAAGGACGGCAAGCTGCCCCAGATTAAGGGCGCACTGCTGGCTGACGCCGTAGGCACCTCCGTGGGCGCAGTTCTGGGTACTTCCACCACCACCACCTTCGTCGAGAGCGCGGCAGGCGTTTCCGAAGGCGGCCGCAGCGGCCTGACTGCACTGGTTTCCGCCGGTATGTTCGGTCTGGCTCTGTTCCTCTCCCCCATCTTCCTGGCTATCCCCGCATTTGCTACCGCACCCGCACTCATCATCGTGGGCTTCCTCATGGTCAGTGCCATTCTCAAGGTCAACTTTGAAAACGCCTACGAAGCCATCCCCGCATTTATCTGCATGATCGCAATGCCCTTCATGTACAGCATCTCCGAAGGTATCGCCATGGGCGCAATCTCCTACGTCGTCATCAACCTGGTGGGTGGCAAGGAGCGTCGCAAGACCATTAGCGTCGTCATGTACATTCTGGCAATTCTCTTTGTGCTCAAGTACATTTTGCTTTAACCCCTGAACTAATCCAATGCTTTGCGGCGGGGTGGGCTCTGCCCGCCCCGCACTTTTTATACCGACACTATGATTCCCGATAGAGTGCGGGCTTTGCCCCGCCCTTCATCTTAGAAGGAGTTTTCGATATGCACAATCATTTTTGCAAATCCCCGCTTTGGGAAGTCAGCAAAACCCTGGCCGCTGTGGCGCAGGGTACCCGTTTTGCCGATTTAGTCCTCCGCAACGCCACGCTTGTAAATGTCTGCACCGGCGAACTGCAGCACCCTATCTCCGTAGCTGTGGCGGGCGGACGCATTGCCTATGTAGGCGAAGATGCCACCCACTGCGTGGGCCCTAACACCCGCATTGTGGATGCTCACGGCAAATTTTTAGCCCCCGGCCTGTTGGACGGCCACATCCACATCGAATCTTCCATGATGACCGTCCGGGGCTTCACCCAGGCGGTGCTCCCCCACGGTACTGTGGGCGTTTACTACGACCCCCATGAGATTTGCAATGTCCTCGGTGCGGACGGCGTCCGCCTGATGATGGACGAGGCAGACGGCCTACCCCTGAAGGCCATGCTCACCATGCCCTCCTGTGTCCCCGCCGTAGAGGGCTTTGAGGACACCGGCGCGTCCATTGTGGCGGCAGATATTGCCGCAATGATGGAAGACCCCCGCTGTGTCGGCTTAGGCGAAATGATGAACTACCCCGG
>JAVXKN010000206.1:0-2206 GCA_036647315.1 Oscillospiraceae bacterium
GGCATAGGCGTTTTCAAAGGGCGGCGTGGTATAGAGCGTGTAGGTTTTGTACAGCGCTACGCCCAGCTTGAGGCTCTCTTGCAGCACGGGGGGCACCTCCGCACCGGAGGCGCTGAAGTTTTCCAAAATAGCTTCCTCTGTGTTGGCGGCGGTGGTAACCGGAAGGTAGCCCGAAGCGCCGGAAAAGCGCAGATTTTGCTCCGGCGCCGTAAACCACTTGAGGAATTCTACGGCGGCCCGCTCCCGCTCCGGATTGGACTTGAGCACCACCATGCCGGCGCCCTGCTGGACGCCCACAGGCTCTGTCCCCTCAAAATTGGGCAGGGTGTAGACCTTGCCCTCGATGGGGTAGGTGGTGCCGTCCGCCAGCGTAACCTCCTTGGGGAAATAGGTGGCTCCGCTGGTGGCACCTACGAAGGACGCGATGTCGCCGGTACGCACATCGTCACTGCGAAACTTGCCAAAGGCGGCATAATAGCCGGAGATATAGGGCGTATAGTAGTTATCCCACAGGCGGCGGAGCGTCCCTCTGTCCAAGTCCAGGGTCATCTTGCCGTCCTTCACGTTGAAAATGGTGTGCCCCAACTGATAGCTGCCGACGACCATGTAATTTGCAAAAGCATCCCGACCGAAAAAGGCCTTGCCGTCGTTCTGTACCTCGGGGGTGAGGGAGTCTGTCCACTCATAGTATTGCTTTGCGATGTCTGCAATCCCCTCCCAAGTGGTAAGGCCCGCCTCGGTGGCACCTGTGGCGGCGGAAAACTGGTCCCATGAAGTTTTGTTTAGGGACAAGAGTTCCCCCGACTTTGCCACGGGGAAAATGCGAAAGCCCTCAGCCCCAAAGCGTCCCTCGTCCAAATATGCGGGGACGTAGGCCTGCTGCTCCTCCTCGGTGAGGTAGTCCGCCAGATTCACAGCCAGACCTTTTTCGTGAATTTCGTAGGCGGTATCGGCATAAGCGGCAAAAATATCGGGTGCGTCCTCCGCCCCCACTTTGCCGTTCACCGCGTCTGTCACACTTTCGGTGAGTTCATAGACAGTGCCGTAGCTTTTGGCAGACACTACAATGCCCTTTTCGGTGCCCACAGACTGGTTGAATTCCTCCACCAGCGCGTCAAAGTCCTCCTGCTGGGCACCGTTGTAGTAATGCCAAACGGTAACGGCTACGGGGTCTTTCGGGCCCCCCACCTCTTTGCCGCAACCCGCCAGTGCTCCCATGAAAAGCGCGGCACACAGTGCCAACGCCAAAATTCTCGTTGTCTTTTTCATTCTCTGTTCCTCCGTCGTTTCGCAAAAAACTCCCAGTGCTGTCATTTTACCATTCTTTTCCCTTTTATTCAATGTAAACATTCCCTAGGGGAAAGGGGATGCCCCCGCCACCCGTGGCAGAGAGCATCCCCCATCATTTTTACTGCAAGGAACAGCGCAGTGCGATGACGGCGTTGCCGCCGATTTGCACGGTGATTTTGCCCTCCGTTTCAATGAGGCGACTGCGAATTTGAGAGGGCTTGCCCATGTGCTCCCCTTGGAGAAACCTGTTTTCCTCCCCCGCGGTCACAAGGCCCTGCCGCCACAGGTAGTAGGTGAGGCCGCCGTTGGAAGTCCCGGTGGCGGCCTCCTCGGGGATGGCATAGAGCGGGGCAAAATTCCGGCAGTGGGCGGTCATATCCGCCTCGCCTGTGACGCAGAACATATGAACCCCCACCACGCCGTGGAGCTTGGAGAGCCGCGTAACCTCCCCCTCGTCCTGGACGGCGTTTTCCAAATCCTCCAGCGTCGCCACCGGCAGGAGAATGTCCAAAAGCCCGGTGGACACCGCCTTGGGTGCAAAGCCGGGGGGACAGCAGGCGGGGTCTAGGCCGTAGGCTCTGTAAAGCGGCGCGGCCTCTTCTGCTGAAAAGGTTTTCGCCTCCACCGGGGGTGCCATATCCATCCACACGGCGGTGCCGGAAACCTCGATATTTAGATCCCCCGCCATGGTTTTCAGCGCGAATTTTCCCGGCAAAATCGCCCCCTCGTCCCGGAGGACGGAGAAGGAGGCGATGGTGGCGTGACCGCACAAATCCACCTCACCCGCCGGGGTGAAGTAGCGGATGTGAAAGGCATTGGGGCCGGTCTGACGGACAAAGGCAGTCTCGGAATGTTTCAGTTCCCCCGCCAGCGACTGCATGAAATCGTCCTTGGGGAAGTCGCCCTCCCCTAAGAG